>CAMLER010000157.1 GCA_946478915.1 uncultured Chryseolinea sp. | reverse complement strand
AACTATATTCGCGTCAATCCGGCAAATTGGAAGGAGGATAAATTCTTTTAAAAAAATAGCATCAAGGCTGGCCGAAGTTACAACTACGTGTTCAAAACGCGAATGAATTTTCTCAAGGCTTTTTTCAAATCAGATCATCGCGCATTCAGGTTAAGAATGTGAACAGTGGAATACTTAAGTTACAAGAGAGGTTATCATTAAATAAAATTACTTTCTATACTTGGGTCGATTTCGAAAAATGAAATAGAACATAACATGGCCAAAACGAATATCACTGAGTTAAGGATCCCAGCATCCGAGATGGAATCGACATTTAAACGCATCCTGATCAAGTATGATTTTACTGATGAAAAAGCTTCGGCCCTTGCGAACATTTACGCTGTAAACAGCATCGAAGGTGTTTATACCCACGGGGTGAATCGCTTTGCAAAATTCATCAAGTATGTTGTTGATGGGCACATTAAACCTCATGAGGAAGCAAAAAAAATTCACAGTGCGGGTGTATTGGAACAGTGGACCGGAAATCTAGGGCCCGGGCCGTTAAATGCATTGAAGTGTACCGACCGAGCGCTTGAGATCGCAGAAGAAAACGGAATGGGCTGCGTAGCGATCGGCAATACAAATCACTGGATGCGCGGCGGTACATACGGTTGGCGTGCAGCTAAAAAGGGATTTGCATTCATTGGCTGGACCAATACTATCAAAAATATGCCGGCATGGGGTGGGGTGGATGCCAAACTGGGCAATAATCCTTTGGTGATTGCGCTTCCTTACCAAGATGAAGCGATCGTACTCGATATGGCCATGTCGCAATTCTCCTACGGGGCGCTTGACCTTCACGTTTTGCGCAATCAGCAATTACCAATTCCTGGCGGCTATGACAAGAATGGAAATCTTTCAACCGATCCCCGTGCCATCCGCGAAACAGAACGGACATTACCTATCGGCTATTGGAAAGGCTCAGGCCTGTCGTTGCTTTTGGACTTGCTTGCCTCTATCCTTTCGGCTGGCTCCCCGGTTTTTGAAATCTCGAAACAGAATGTAGAAAACAATTTGTCGCAGGTGTTCATCGCTTTTAATCTTTCGAAACTGAACAATGCTAGCGCAATACCTGATCTTCTGCAGCGTGTCTTAGACGATTACCACGCCTCGATACCTTCTGATAATGCTGCAAAGGTTCTTTACCCTGGAGAGCGGGTTGTCAAAGTAAGGGAAGAAAATCTTAAGAACGGTATTCCCGTGATTCCGAAAGTCTGGGACGAGATCATGGCGCTGTAGAGAACAGTAATAGGTAATCGGGGAAATCTGGTGATCAGTAACCGATAGCCATCGGGTCGGTTCGCTCGATCAAGGTTCAAATTCATTGCGGTAAATTTAACGCAAAGTGAAACGTCGCGATTAAAGTTTATACATTATACATTCGAGCGCACTTCCTGGTATCCTTCACGATTCAGGGATCCCCCGATAACTATCAGATAACAGCGGGACTTTTAATTGGATAACACTGTCTACGACACCTTATTCATATCGCAAGGTTTTTGCCGGATTGCTCATTGCAGCTTTTATGGTTTGCGTACTCACGGTAACTATTGCAACAACTACTGCCATACACGCCGCGAGAATGTAAAGTAGCCCATCCATTGGAATATGATACGCAAAAGTATTCAGCCATTGATTCATAAAAAACCATGCGATCGGCCATGCTATCAGATTCGCAACTAAAACCAGGATGATTATCTCCTTTGACAGTAACGTTAGGATGTTTGTTACCGAAGCACCCATCACTTTTCGAATGCCTATTTCTTTTATTCTTTGAAGTGTGTTGAATGTTGCTAATCCGAATAGCCCCAAGCTTGCGATAAGAATCGCAAGTCCTGCGAATACTGTAAAAAGTTGACTTTGCTTCTGTTCCATTGCGTACAAATTCCTGTACCGGTCACTTACAAACTGGTATTCAAATGGCCGCGCAGGCAAAAACGATTTCCATACTTTTTCCAGATGCTCCAGTCCCTGCTTCATTTCCGAGGCGGTAATATTGACCGACAAAGCGTTGTAATTGTCATTCCTTTGCAAAAAAATCATCGGCGTAATTTGCTGATGAAGAGACTCAAAATGAAAATCTTTTACGATACCGATTAATTTTCCTTTTACCTCAGCATACTGAAATTCGCGGTCTATATAATCTTCGGGGCTTTCCCAGCCGATATCTTTAGCAGCAGCTTCATTGATGATAAACGCTAGTGAATCATCTGTGGGAATATCTTTTGAAAATACCCTTCCCGCCGACAAAGCTACGCCGTAGGTATCGAAGAATTCCGTATCAGCAGAAATGCTTTTTAAATCTATATCGATTTCACTTAGACTATCACCCTGGAGAACCCTGGGTGAACCATAAGAATCCAATAGCCTGCCCGTTGGAGTCCGCGACGATCGGGCTACATTTCGTATTGATGTCACCTTGGTGACTTCATTGTAAAACGCATCGTAACTGTCTGCCAACTCTGAGTAGTAAGGTAGCGTAACGACCTGATCCTTATCATAGCCCAGACTGCGTGAATTTAGAAACTCAAGTTGTTTGAAAATAATAAGGGTCCCTATAATTAACACAATTGAAATTGAAAACTGTGCAACCACAAGTCCTTTCCGAAGTAAGTTTTTTCCGGGAGCCTGTCCTGTTTGGCCCTTCAGGGTAACAGCGGGCCGAAACGATGAAATAACAAAAGCTGGATATATACCTGCGAGAATTCCAATTACCAGGGCGAATATTAGAAGGGCAATTCCCAATACAGGGTTTTGAAAAATATCAAGAGTTAACTGCTTGTTCGTAAATACGTTCAGCCTTTCAATAGTTAACATGGAAATACCCGCTGACAACAGAAGCGCGAGTAACGCAGTGACTACAGACTCGCTGAGATACTGATAAATTAGTTGTGTTCTAAATGCGCCTACCACCTTTCGCAATCCCACTTCTTTAGCACGCTTCGTAGCCCTTGCCGTAGAAAGATTTACAAAATTGAAGCAGGCAATAAGCACGATAAAGAGACCGATGATGCCCATCATGTACAAGTTGGTGATATTGCCATTGGCCTCCAATTCATCGTCGAGATGGGAGCGAAGGTGAATATCAGTTACTTTTTGTAGATAAAGCGTCGTCGTTTGTGATGCTTTCCAGTCAGCGGCAGCGCCCCAGTTCGCACGCGCATAATTCCCAAAGTGCTTATCCATGAATGAGGGCAGACGTTCCTCCAACTTCTTGGGATCAGCCCCTTTCTCTAATAAAAAGTATGTCCCGAATGAGTTGTTTCCCCAATTGGTTTCCAGACCTTTTCTACCGTATATATTGTCATTCTCCAACGTCGAAAAGGATGCAAGAAACTCCGGATGCCAATGCGACTGTGCTGGAAGATTTTTGAAAACACCAGTAATCTCAACATCAAATGCATTATTTGCGCGCAACCTTCTGCCTACTATATTCTCGCTATTAAAATATCGTTTCGCAGCCGTTTCCGATAACATAATTGTGAACGGGCGGGACAGCGCGGTGGATGGATCTCCCGATTTCACCACGATGTCGAAAATCTTCAATATATCAGGCTCCGCGAGAAACAGATTATCCTCACTGTTCGAAATTTTTAGAACGCCGTCTTCTTCGAGGCCGAGAACAAGTGAGGTGTTGAGTGTACGCGCTATTGTTTCAATTTCACCAAAGTCATTCTTTAATAACGGTCCTATGGGGGGTGCAACATTTGCAAGATGAAGATTGATCTTCCCCTCGGGCGAATGAAAGCTTCGGGTTACTCTGTACATCCGGTCCGCATTCGAGTTGTATTTCTCGTAGCTTAACTCGTCAGAGATGTAAAGAAATATCAACGTTGCACAAGCCATAGAGAGGGCAAGGCCGGCGATGTTAATGAACGCTGTTAACTTGTTTCTAAAAATGGAACGAAACGCTACCTTGATGTAATTGCGGATCATAAAAATCTCTTAAATTGATATGGGCTGGTCTGTTCAAAGATCGTGCTCCAAAGGAAAGGTTGCATGGACGCATGAAAAACTGCAACATTTTAAATTAGGCCTGTTCAAAAATGTGCAAGTAGATGTCCGATTACAGTGAAATGCCCGAGAGCGCTGGATCCGTTAACTTAGTTGGGTCATTTTCTTAATCCTGTCGCCAACCCTTATCTCGCCAGCGGTAATTACTCGCGCAAATGCGCCGCGCAAGCGTAGTTCGCGGGCCTCTTTGGTACTAACAAATTTTAATGCCTCTACACCAAAACGATCCCTGAATTTCATACAGCCGGTATGCGGAACGTCTGTTATTTCCAGAACTGCAGAACCAATTTCAAGCCGTTGTCCAGCCTTAAGGTTGGAGGTGCTTAAGTCAAGATCCACAATCAGATTATCGCCCGCAAGCGGCCACCGGTCCTTCGAAGTCGCAATAAGATCGATACACCTGCTGTTGATGAGCGACACTTGCACCAGGGGATCGGGGCTTCCATCAGGTAACGATTTCCAACACGACTGAGACCAGTGATCGCCCTGAACTCCGAATTCGGGAGAGAGATTAGAATACCACGGTACCTCACGTTCCCGTTTTCTCGGTCTCACTACAATCATTAAAAGTATGCCGTTATCCACCGGTGATTTCTTAATATTCTCCAGTCCACGCTCCATGTCTGCAATTGTCCGGTGTTCAATCATGGCTAATTCACATTTTGTAGGGTAAAATAATGAAAAATCGAGTATAATCCTTCGATGTTGGCCATTCGTAACATAGCCGGATTATTTCTAACAACGTTCAAAATAAAAATGGAATCCGTAAAGGACTCCATTTTATTTTTTGGCACTGGAGTTTAGTTTTTTCCGATAGCCGTCAATTTCCCAATGTCATTATTAATTGAAAGAATTAACAGACTCGTCGCCGTACAAAACACGGGACTAGTAATACAGTGATGACCATTCCAACTTCCGTCATTGTTTTGAATTTTCAGCATGCGGCCACTAATATTATCGTACCAATTCTGCCAGCTATCGTCTTTGCCTATAATCATGCTTTCGCCAGTTTGCAGATAGCTCAAAAATTCTTCACCCCCATTGCTTCCAAAGCCATCCATCACTTCATCGCGTTGCGCCTGTACTTTGGCCGACTGATATACTTCATATGCGGTTGAATATTTCAAGGCGTCGTCTTTATCAAAACCAATTTTCTGAAGGTTGTCTGCTGTCACAGGCGCGTTTGCCAAAAGTCTTCCTTCCTTCTTCGCTTTGGCAAGCTCTTCTTCGACCAGCCTGGCCTCCTTTGCGCTCGCCCTTACTGAACCGGATATAGAATATAACATGACGCCTGCTCCCAGGTCCGTATTCACATCACCGGTTTTTGCATTATAATTACTTTTTTGGGCCTGGCGTGATCGTTCTAATAATTCCTTATCGACATCGGCTCCCATCGCCTCCGCAGTTTCAAGTGCGTTTGCTGCAAAAGATGACTGAAGTACGCCTGCCCATCCGGCCCCTGTCATGTTTCCGCTAGCATCCTGAGCTCGTTGAATTTTTGAAACACAGGTATTTAAATCCTTTTGAATCCGCTGATGCAGTGCTCGATTGTGGACCGCATGATCCAGCACATTGGAAAGAAATTGGGCCGCGAGTATAACATCGATATTCTGACCCAACTTTGTTTGGATCTGGGTCCCAGTCAGATTTGTGATATTCAGGTTTTCGTTTTCCGAATTTTCTACCGCATCCAGCAAATAATCGAGCGCTTTCTGTAATTCCGTAGCATGCTTCCCTTCTTTGAGGGTGGAGCCGCTTCTTAGCAGCGCCATGGATACCATAGCTGTTGTGGCAGGATCTGGCTCGACTGCGTGTGGATCGACGATATCCTGACGGCTATGACTACCGGCACCCCATCCTCCATTCGCGTTCTGTGCTTTAATAATCCACGATAGGCCACGGTCAATCGACATCGTAACCTTTTCCGGTGTTTTGTATACGCTATGCAACTCCGATGATTCCTCTCCCATCAATGTGCGGTATACGCATCCTTTTGGGGGGACAAATGGTTTTGTCTTTTTCGTACCACCAGCGATTTTTCGGAAAGAGAATCCAAATAACAGGATCGAGCCTACGGCAAAACCCGTCAAAGCCAAATATTTCCATGGTTTCATAGATTGTGTTTTTATTTCCCGTATGATGCACGGTATTGGGAAATTCCATAAGGTGCACCCGAATTTATTATCGGGGGCGATCCGATTAGTGTTACAAGGCTGCGTTGAGAAGTACCTTTTTGGATAGAAGCGTCGACCCTTCCATTTGTGTTTGTATCGCTACTGTTGCGAAAATTTCTAGTATTGCTTAAGGTGGAATATTGTCTTGAGAAATTAATGCCTGGCTAATTCCTATCTTTCGACCTTAAGAACATTGATTTTATGACAGCAAGGCGTTTCATTAAGATAACTTTTCCTTTCCTCGTTTTGATTGCCGTTTATTTTCTTGGTCCGAAACCTGAACGACCAAACTATGACAAAACAATGCCAGTGGTTCCACATCAGCCTGCCGAATTGGAAGGTTATATTTCTTTGAATGAATCACGCCACAAAGTCAAACCGAATAATGAGGCACAAATTGTTTGGAATGATAGTACAAAGCAGAAAACGCAATACGCAATCGTCTACCTGCATGGATTCTCTGCCAGTCAGATAGAAGGCGATCCGGTTCATCGAAAGTTTGCCAGGGATTTCGGATGTAACCTTTACTTACCACGACTAGCTGACCATGGGATCGATACAACGGATGCGTTATTGCATTTTACAGCCGAACGGGCGTGGGAAAGTGCAAAAGAAGCGTTGTCTGTTGGCAAACAACTGGGTGACCATGTAATACTTTTGAGTACATCAACTGGAGGGACACTGGCTCTGATGTTAGCTGCAGAATTTCCCAGCGATGTATTTGCATTGATTAATCTTTCGCCAAATATTGCAATCAATGATCCTGCTGCCTTTTTATTAAACGACCCATGGGGCTTGCAGATTGCCCGAATGGTTATGGGAGGTAACTATCGTGTTACGGATTCAAACGAAGAACACGCAAAATATTGGAATCAGAAATACCGGCTTGAATCTCTCACGCAATTGGAAGAATTACTGGAGACAACGATGAACGATGATCTATTTGCCCGTATCAATCAGCCAACGCTGACGCTTTATTATTATAAAGATGAAGAGAACCAGGATCCTCAAGTCAGCGTAAGTGCTATGTTAAAGATGCACGAGGCTCTCGCAACGCCTGCAGATTTGAAGGTTGCCAAAGCAATGCCCGAAACAGGTGCTCATGTGATTGGATCTGCCTTAACTTCACAAGATGTCGATGGTGTATACGAGGAGATCAAAAGTTTCGCTATCAATAAACTTAAGATGACAGAGACTAATATTTCAAATCAAGAGAAATAATATCAGAAAATATTTGCTCTCAGTGAGGCACCCCGGTTACACTACATTCTTTTTCAACCAATCTGTCAACTTCGTAAGATCTGAAGGGCTTTTTCAAGGTCTTCCGGCGTATCGATCCCTAGCGTCTCCGTTGTAGTTTCAGCTACACTTATTTTAAAACCATTTTCCAACCACCGCAGTTGTTCCAGCGATTCCGCTTTCTCGAGCGATGATACTGACAATCTGTGCAAGCGTTCCAGCACATCGGAGCGATAAGCGTACATGCCGATATGCTTGTAAAATTTATGTTTACTAATCCAATCCTTTTCCGGCGCGTTTCGGATATGTGGAATGGGTGAGCGGCTGAAATACAAAGCTTCCATCACATTGTTACAAACTACTTTCACAATGTTGGAGCTGAATAGTTGTTCTTCGTTAGTGAGTGTTTTGATTAGTGTCGCGATTTCCGTCGTCCCATCAAGTCTTCCCGCAAGGAGATCTATTTGTTGAGGCTGAATAAAGGGTTCGTCTCCTTGAATATTGATTACATAATCATATTTTTTCCGCTGTTGCATAAGTGCTTCGTGGCATCTGTCGGTACCACTCACGTGGTCAGCTCGGGTCATGCATACTGCACCTCCAAATTTTTTAACATGATTATAGATCTCGGAATGGTCCGTCGCTACAATAACATCGTTCAATGCACTTGATTGTTGAGCTTGCTCATAAACCCGTTGGATCATGGACTTACCTTTAATGACGGCCAGCGATTTCGCGGGAAAGCGAGTCGATGCATATCGCGAGGGTATAATTCCTATAATTTTCATGATTCCGTAGTAGCCTTTTTTACCAGCAGACTGGACCCAATAACATTAACGACTTGCACAGGTGAACCTTTATCGATGTACTCGCCGCGAGTATACGCATCATAGATTACACCATCAATGACAACCTTACCACTCGGACGCAACACTGTTTCTGTCATTCCCTGTTTGCCTGTCAATGCATCCGTAATAAAGTTAGCCGTATATCCCTGCACACTATCCTGTGTATCTGTCAAGGCGATCCGTTTAAAAAATCTTGTGTCCGGCAGTTTGGATCCACCAACGAAAAACAGGACCATCGAGCCCAAAAGACCACCCATTACTGCTGCCAGCGCTCTTAAAGCGTCATTCATGGCCACAAATTCAAAATCGAAAGCATCGTTGTTGATCATAATGAGAACGAGCGATCCTACAACCAGAATAATACCTCCGATACCTGCGACACCAAATCCGGGAATCACGAAGATCTCAACAGCAATCAATGCAAGGCCAATGAAAAAAGCGATGATCTCCCAATTTTCGGCAAGTCCGTTTAGGTAATAGGGGACAAGATATAGGATTAGCGCAACCAGTGCAGCAAGCCCCGCGAATCCCACACCGGGTGTCTGCATTTCAAAATAAATACCACCTAGGATCACCAGTATAAGGATACCACTGATAAATGGATTCAGGAAAATGCTTATGATTTTGTCGGTCCTGCTCAATACAAATCGATCGATGTCATATGAAGTAACGTTATTTTTTCTCAGGATCTCCTCAATGGACGACACTTTACCCTCGCAGTAGCCATTTCGTATAGCCTCTGAGGTAGAGAATGTGATGACTTGTCCTATTTTTTTTACACTATCCAATTCTACATTTTCATCAACCATCCCTTCAGCGATCACTGGGTTTCGGTTATTTTCTTCGGCTGTTGATCGCATGATAGATCTCATATAGGATTGATATTTGTCGGGCGCTCGCTCACCGCTTCCGTCCACAACAGTTGCGGCTCCGATGCTGGCACCAGGCGACATATAGATGCTGTCGCAAGCAATTGATATCAAAGCTCCGGCCGAAGCCGCGTCAGAATTTATGAAAACCCAAAGTGGTTTTTGCAAGGCCATCAGCTTGTCAACGATTTCTTTTGCATCGGTGAGAATGCCTCCGTAAGTGTCCATTTCAATGATAACAATCTCCGCCTCTGTTTTCTTCGCGTGATTGAGTGCCAGTTCTACGTACCTTGTCATGCGCGGATCTATCAC
>CAMLER010000156.1 GCA_946478915.1 uncultured Chryseolinea sp. | reverse complement strand
GACATCCGGGGAGGGAAGCTCAAAACCCATTGCTGACAATAAAACTGACGATGGACGACGCAAAAACAGGCGTGTAGAGCTACTCATCTATTCCCGCCAATGATAAAATCATTCTACCTGACGTTTAGCTATACGGTTGAGAATTGCGACGCTATGTAGAATTCAAAATACATTTTACAAACAAAGATCAATAAGATTTTAAAAGGATAATAAATCAGTGGGTAATGACCTGGACAAAGATTCTTACCGTTTGTGATATAAAAGCTATTGCCGGGAATAAGCATCAGAGTGCCATCCACCACCTAACGCCTTATACAAATCGATCACAGAGTGAAATATTTCCTTTTTAATATTTGCCAATTCCAATTCTGCTTCCAGTACGCTTTTCTGTGCGGTTATCACTTCCAGGTAAGTGGCGTAACCAGATGTAAAGAGCACGTTAGAAGTTGACACCGCGTTGGATAAAACATTTACTTCCTCTTGTTTTAATTCAAAAATCATTTGGAGATTGGAGATTCTTCGAATGGTGTTTGAAACTTCCCCAAACCCACGGATAATGGTCTGCTGATATGCATAAAATGCTTCCGATCGTCGAGCAATGGAGTAATTGAATTCAGATCGAATCCTGTTCCTATTGAACAACGGGGCGGATATGCTTCCGAGGAGACCGGCAGCCATTGATTCAGGCGACTGAAAAATGGATGATGCAGTTAATGAATTGAACCCTGCATAGGGCGAAATGGAAATTGTGGGTAGAAAGGCAGCGCGCGCAGCCTGAAGTTCTGCTTTCGAAGCCTCAAGTTCTAATTCAGCCTGTTGGATGTCCGGGCGATTTAAGAGCAGCGAAGATGGCACGCCCTCGTGCAACATTTCAGGAAGCGGTTGTTCGCTAATATCCTTTCCTCTGACGATCTGCTGAGGGTACCTTCCCAGCAGTAGATTAATTTCCGTTTCAAGTTCAACCACCATTTGCAATTTCTGTTTTTCAAGAGCTTTTGTGCTAAGTAGCTGAGCCGTGGATTGCTGAACCGCCAACTCAGTAGCACGACCACCAACCTTCTGAATATTAATAATGTCGACGGCTGTCTGTTGAAACTCTATATTCTTTCTTATGATCTCAAGCTCATTATCTACCGCGAGGAGCTCATAATACAAACGTCCTACTTCTGCAATCAACGAGGTCATTACTAAATGCCTACCCTTTTGTGAAGCCAAATAGCGTGAATAAGCAGCCTTTTTCTGATTTCTTAATTTACCCCAAGCGTCAACTTCCCACGAGCTCTGAAACCCAATAAAATATTCATCACGAAAATTATTGAGTCGTTGGCTTTGATCGGCGTTTCCCACCATGTTTTGATTAACGTTTCCGACGTTGGCGGAGGCAATGGTAGCAAGTGATGGAAAAACAGCTCCAGTCTTAATGGCATAATCTGCCCTGGTCATTTCAATGCGCTGCACTGCTGTCAACAAATCGAGGTTATTGGCTAACCCGGTGGCTATAAGTTTCACCAATATTGAATCAGTAAAAAAAATCTGCCATTCGATTTTGCCATCCATCAAAGTATCCTTGTCGCCCACATATGACTCCGGCATCGGCACGGTTAATGGCAAAGCAGGAGGTGAGGCAATTTTGCAGCTGGAAATCAATACCAGCAACGAGAAGAAAAAAATCAATTTTTTCGAAAGCAATTTAAGAGACATTTCTTTCAACACCATAAGTTTATATTCTCAACTACTCTCAACGGAAAGCCTATTGGTCTCTTCTTTGGAAGACGATTCACTACTTTCTTTTCTAGCTGAACCAATCTGAGCAAACAAAACGTATAATCCGGGGATTACAAGCACACCGAAAATCGTTCCCACGACCATGCCTCCTGCAGCGGCCGTCCCAATTGAGCGGTTTCCCATGGCACCAGCACCGGTTGCGATGCAAAGAGGGATAAGCCCTGCCACAAACGCGAGTGAAGTCATAAGAATAGGACGCAACCGTGAAACCGACCCTTCAATAGCGGCTTTTAAAACGGAGACCCCTTCGGCTCTGCGCTGGATAGCAAATTCAACAATCAGTATCGCATTTTTTCCTAGCAATCCGATGAGCATGATTAAGGCGACCTGAGCGTAAATATTGTTTTGGAGTCCTGCAAGCTTTAGCGCAAGGAAAGCGCCGAATACTCCTGCCGGCAAAGAAAGAATGACAGGCAGGGGCAATAGAAAGCTTTCATATTGTGCAGCGAGAAGCAGGTAAACAAACACGAGCGAAATCGCGAATATTATTATCGCCTGGTCACCGGATTTCACTTCTTCACGCGTCATACCGGCCCAATCGAACCCATACCCTCTCGGCAATTTCTGTTCAGCTATCTTCCGGATTGCGTCAATAGCATCCCCACTGCTAAAGCCTGCAGCGACAGTGCCGGATAACCGTGCACATGTGTACATATTGTATCGCGTAAGCTGCTCAGGGCCATAAACACGCTCCATCCGTATAAACGTGGAGAACGGGACCATTTCACCATTCTCGTTCTTCACATAGAGACGCAGAAGATCTTCAGGCTTCGCCCTGTATTCCGGGGACGCTTGCACCATAACGCGGTACATCTGACCAAACCTTACAAAGTTGGAAGCATAGTTACCACCTATTAATGTTTGCAGAGTACCCATCGCCTGCTCAACGGTAATCCCTTTTTTGGCAGCCATATCTTGGTCGACGTGAATAAGGTACTGCGGAAAATTCGGATCATAGTTGGTGTATGCCTTGTCTATTGTGGCACTTTCCTCAAGGGACGCGATGAAATCCTTTGTCACCTGCTCGAGTTCGCGAAGATCATTTTTTCCCGTCTTGTCAAGCAGCCTTAACTCAAATCCGCTGGAGTTCCCAAATCCCGGAACGGTTGGAGGCGAAAAGAATTCGATGCTCGCGTCGGTTATTCCTTGCGTCCGATCCTCAAGAAGTTCAATAATCTGTTCTACTGATTCTTTTCGGTCAGCCCACGCTGTGAGGTTAACTATCCCCATTCCAAAAGAGGCTCCCGAAACGCCGTTCACCAGACTGTATCCTGCCAATGTGGAAACCGCTTCAACAGATTCCAAATTGGAAGCTACTTCCTGTATTTCGTCAAGCACCTTCTCTGTTCTCTCAACGGTTGCACCTGCAGGAGCTGTAACGTTGATATATACGACACCTTGATCTTCATTTGGAATAAATCCAGTGGGCAAGACTGAATTAATTCCATACGTAGACACGAGAAATAAAAGTAACATAGCAACCGTTACCACCCTCCTTCCGGCGATTATGCCGACTACCCGCTTATATCGATTAGCCAAACCGTCATATCCACGATTGAACCAGTCGAACAGCCGCTGCACTGCACTACTTTTTCTTTTAGAATGGACGTCGTTACGCAAAATCATTGCGCAAAGGGCAGGAGTTATAGTCAAAGCACAAATACCAGAGATTACGATAGCGATAGCAAGCGTTAACGAAAACTGTCTGTAAAATACACCGACCGGACCAGATAGAAACGCTACTGGTACAAAGACCGCTGACATGACGAGCGTGATAGCGATAATAGCACCCCCAATGTCGTTCATGGCTGCGAAAGTTGCCTCACGCGGAGGTAAATTCTCTTCAGCCATTTTAGAATGCACCGCCTCCACCACAACGATTGCATTATCGACGACTATACCAATAGCAAGTACAAGCGCGAAGAGTGTCAGGAGGTTGATAGAGAATCCCATAATTTGCATAAAAAACAGCGAGCCTATGAGAGCTACTGGAATAGCGAGCGCGGGAATTATTGTTGATCGAAGATCCTGGAGAAAAATAAATACAACAAGCGTTACCAGAATTATTGCTTCAAAAAGAGTTTTGACCACTTCATGGATTGAAGCATCAAGAAATCGCGACACATCGTAAGTATAATTATAAGACATGCCTGGTGGGAAGCTACTTGCCTTTATCTCCACCATGCGCAGTTTAATTCTCTCGATCACATCTCGAGCATTCGAGCCAGGTCGCTGGTTGATGAGAATCGAAGCCGCTGGTGTTCCATTATTTTTTGAGATCCGTCCAAAATTCATTGAGCTAAACTCAACGTCGGCTACATCTTTCAGTTTCAACACAGACCCATCAGCATCAGCTCTGAGGACAAGGTTCTCGTACTGTTCCGGCGTATTGAACTTGCCGGTGTAAAGCAAAACATATTGCAGTGACTGAGGCGTCTTGTCAGAACTTTCACCTGCCTTTCCTGGCGCGGCCTCAACGTTTTGCGCTTGGATGGCTTCAACAATTTCATCAGCAGAGATTTTATAGGATGTCATCCGATCCGGCTTAAGCCAGACCCGCATAGAATAATCCTTCTCACTTACGATCTCCGAATACCCCACTCCGTCGATTCGCTTCAATTCCTGAAGTACATTAATATCAGCAAAGTTGTATATGAACTTTTCGTCAAGGTTCGGATCCGTACTGGAAAGGTTTACATACATTAAAAGACTATTGACTTCCTTTTCGGTTACAACTCCATTCTTAACAACTTCTTCCGGTAATTCATCAAGAATAGTCGCCACACGGTTTTGTACACTTACGGCAGCAAGGTCGGGATCGGTACCTACGGCGAAGGTTACTTCAATCGCTACAGTACCATTATTGCTGGAAACGGAGGACATGTGCGTCATTCCAGGAACGCCATTAATAGCCTTCTCCAACGGAGTGGCTACTGTCTTTGCGCAGACCTCCGCGTTGGCCCCCCGATATTTAGCCCTTACGGAAACCGAAGGTGGAATGATGTCGGGATACTGGCTGATGGGTAGCGAAAAAAAAGACAATCCCCCTAAAAGTAGGAACAACAGGGAGATAACAATCGATAGTACAGGCCGTCTTATAAAAATGTTAAACATCAATACATCTTTTCATTAAACACATGGATTTTCCGCCGGCATCGCGCTGAACAATACTTTACAGTTTCACTGGTATTCTGATTAGACCAACCCCTGCGCTATGCTAAATTGCAATTGTCAGTAGACTGTCCATGGGGACCTGCTTGGGTATGATACGCATGCCGTCACGAATTTCCTGGATTCCCTCGAATACAATCTTCTCGCCTGGCTTTAGCCCGGTCGCGACGATATAGTAATGATCGAATCTGGCACGTGGCGTGAAATTTCGCAATTTCACTTGGTTTGTTGAATCAACGACAAAGACAAACGTTTTGTCCTGAATCTCAAACGCAGCTTTCTGAGGGATCATTATAGCGTTGGCAACCGTGTTGCTCCACCGAATTTTTCCGGTGGCACCATGCTTCAATACCGAATGTGGGTTAGGGAATCGTGCGCGAAAAGAAATTGATCCCGTGCTAGCCTGAAATTGTCCACCCATAGCTTCAACGGTGCCCTCAAAGGGGTAAATCGAACCATCGGCAAGGACTAATGCCACTTTATCATCGTCCGTGGCCTTCTCTTTAGTTTGAGATTTAAAATGCCGGAGATATTCTCCTTCCGAGACGTTGAAATAAACGAAAACTTCATGAATGTTTGACACGGTTGTGAGAAGGGTTCCATGATCAATCAGACTCCCCGTTTTAAAAGGAATTCTATCAATGATCCCATCAAAGGGCGCACGAATACTCGTATAGGAAAGTTTCAGCTTAGCGTTTGATTCAGCCCACATTGACTGTTTGATGCGTGCATTGACGGCTTTGAGTCTGGCCTCTGCAACGCTCAGCTCCGTTTCAGAAATTACATTTTTTTCGACCATCACTTTGACTCGATCGATCTCCAGTTCAGAAGCCTTTGCCTCAGCGATTGTACTCTCCAGATTGGCAGTAGCTTTCGCTAAATCAGCCCGATACTCTTCATCATTAATCTTAAAGAGTAGCTGGCCTTTTCTAACCATCTGACCTTCGTCAACATAGATCTGCTCAAGAAATCCCTGGACACGCGCACGCAGTTCGACATTCTGAACTGCCTGAACATCGGCCACATATTCGCGAAAAAGCTTTGCATCCTTGACAATCACGCTCGTTACTGGAAGGGCCTTAGATGAAAGGTCCTTTTCGGCGTTAGAATTTTTATCTTGGCAAGCGGTAAAAAAAATTACGATTACTGGAAAAAATAGATCCAACCTCTTCACTAGGCGTAAGTTTATGTTTCCAAAATACAGGCAAAAGTTGTTCCAATTTCACGATTTTAAAAACTGCTGTTACAATCATAGAACCGCTTGCATAAAAAAATTTCGCTCGTGTTTTCTTGATTGGAAGTTGTTATCGATCACCTTTGATAGCCTTGGCAATTGACTCAAGATGATCGTTAAACGAGCTTAGCTGCTTTAACATCTGAACGGAACGGTCGCCCTCGGGCAGCGTGCCAAATTTGTTGTTCTTCACAAAGATCTCTTTGATTTGAGTCCAACGCTTTTGCTGCTGGTCGTTCAGGAAGCCAGCAATCTCTTTTAGCCGAAGTAAATTGGCTTCTGCATCGGAAGTTAAAGTTTGAGACTCAGCCTCATAATGCGAAAGGATTAATGTATTTACTTCTTCCGGGTTCATGAGTGGTACAACCTTCCCTACCATCTTGTTCATGTTACGGTATGATCCCTGCAACTTGAAGGCGGGCTGTGTACGATATGCATCTTTCATTGCAGCACTGGCAATGTATTGTTGATTCACAAGCATAACGACGTCCCGAATACGCATAACATTTCTCAGCACAGCTATAGCATCATCTATTTCCTGCCGATTGTAGTTTCCTTCAAGCTCGGGCAACAAGTCGTTATTTGTCTCAACGTACGCTATAAGTTTATACAAATCTTCAAAACTGCGATTACTGATGCGTTGCAGATATCGATTTTCTGCAATACTGTTTTCAATCAGACTAAGCTTGAACAACTGGTCAGAACTGCCTATCACATCTCCAAGATTGTATACATCCGCGCGATTCGCCAGCATATCCGGAATTTTAAATTGCTCACCACTTTCAGTGTAGGGATTGCCAGCCATCACCACGCAAAAGCGCTTTCCCCGAAGATCATAGGTCTTGCTTTCCCCTTCAAAAATTCCATCCATTTTTCGTTGACCGTCGGCCAGCGATATAAACTTCTGAAGAAACTCCGGACTACAATGCTGAATATCGTCGATGTAAAGCATCACGTTATCCGCCATCTCAAAGGCAAGATTAATTTTTTTGAGTTCTGCGCGAGCCCCGGATGTAGTGGCTTCCTGCGGATCTATAGATGTTATACTATGCCCGATCGTGGGACCATTTATTTTCACAAAATGAAGTCCCATGGTTTTAGCGAGATACTCCATCAAAGTAGTTTTTCCATAGCCCGGGGGTGATACCAGTAAAAGCATACCCATTCTTGCTGTGCGCTTATCGTCACCGGCTGCGCCAATCTGTTTAGCAAGGTTTGCGCCTATCAAGGGAAAATATACTTCATTAATCAAACGATTACGAACAAACGAACTTAATACCTTTGGCTCGAGTTCGCTGATCTTTAATTGCTGGCGATAATCCCTGACCAGTTCTTCCTTTGTCTGGTTAAAAGCATTGAATGCAGGAACAAGTGCTTGGAAATATCCCTTCATCTTCTTTAAAAAATAATGAAAGTTCAGTATGTATTTTCCCTCAGCCGCAATCACGTTGTGCGTGCCCTTCAACCCGGTAAGTTCGATTGAATCAGCTGAAGGTCGTTCCCGGTAAGCATGCTCCTTAAAAAGGATAAGACAGGACGTTTCATCAACATAAAGCTTATCTTCCGAACCACCACGGCTTTGAAGAAAGGCATTTAACCAACTTTGAATGATATAAAAACGCTCTGATGGATCAAACTCCGTGTTATTCACTTCCTGCATGAACACCGCAGTCCTTTTACGAGCGTGCAAATATTCTTCAAAAGCCTTTTTAAGATGTAGTGCCTGCTGACTGCAAGTAAAATGCTTTCCGGCGGAAAGTTCAGAATATAAATATTGCGCAACATCACCTCCCTCTGCATTCTCATAAGCAACGTTGGAGTCTATGAAACGTGATGACAATTCCTTTTCGACAAAACTCGCCTGCTTACTCTGAGGAAAGCTTTCCTGGATGGCATACGCTGCGCTGATTACTTGCTGAAGCTTGTTGCGCGCAGCCTCCGCCAATCCAAACCAGAACAATTGGGCTGCCACGCGAACGGTCGGAGGAAATTGTAGGATACCCAACTCCACCCGAAGCTTTTTAAGCGCCTCGTAGATTGCAGCCGCGTCGGAATTATGCACGCCTTTCAGATAGGCAGCGGCATAGTCACGCTCTGTTCTGTCATTAAGAAAAGGTTGGTAATCCCAATGCTCATCATGCTTAAGACTTTCAAGATAGACCTGATATGCAAGATATTCAGAACGGTATATTTCTTGATTTTCTGAAATCAGTTCCTGTGCCCAAATAGCCTGATGGTGATAAAGTGATTCAGCTTCCACTTTTTTGTAGAAACTTGTACCTAAAAGATGAAAAAATAAATCTTCATTTTTGCGAATGATGGTCAGGTCAAGCACCTGCTTGTTTACGATAAACTTGTAATTACCAAGACCAATAACGTTGTGACCATCAACAAACAGATCAGTTTTGTCTTTAAGATTTCTCAGCGCGGTTTCTTGCGCAACCTTCACCAGATTCTCCAGGTTTTCCGCTTTCGCCACGTCGCCTAACTGCTTTAATTCGTCGACCACGTTACGTACTTTCTCAACCATCAGATCTGTTGAAAAGAAGGCGTAGATGGTTTCCTTATCATTAAAAGAGTTGGCTTTGTTTTCAATATTTTTCAAAACCCGCAGACCAATTTGCTCCAGAGATGTCGTCCGCTTGTTCAGTTGTGCGATAAGCATCTCTTTCTTACCGTTGAAAGCTTTGATCACCTCGTCGCGCTTGTCGGCAACTTTAACAACAAATTCTTCAAAGTCAGCAAACTTGCTTTCAAGCTCTTCAACCTGAATTCCGACCTTAGTGAAGTACTCCTCACATTTTTCCGGCGATGTTGACAGGTCAAGAAAATTAATAATGCTTTGATCAAGCAACGTAAGTTGTGCATAGAACTGTCCCCGCGACTCCTGTCCCACAAGCGCCGTTGTTGTACGCACCAACTCCGCCTTCACTTCATTGAGCGACGCAAAAATCAGCGAGATCTTTTCGACTATCCGTGTGGTTTGTGTAGTGTCTTCAATTTTCAGACTATTAAGAATGTCGATAAGCATTTCCAATCCTGTGGAAATTTCTTTTATCGATTGTTCCACGGGTTGGGCTTCTATCACTTTCGATACACGACCAGCCGCTTTCCTCAGTTCAGCAACTTTTGCTTCGTATGGTGCAAGCGCCTCATCTTTCAACAAAAACCGGATGGTATCCTGTGAGAGAGACGTGTTGTATAGCCCAAGCGTTTCCTTTAAGGCATTGACTGCATGACTATCAATGTATCGAATATTCTGCAAATCAATCACCGAGCCCTGCATGCTTCTGGTTGCAGCGAGGAGATTTACAAGTTGATCCAACGATGTGATAGTAGCATTTTTCACGTCGATCACTAACTGCTCGACCCGCT
>CAMLER010000155.1 GCA_946478915.1 uncultured Chryseolinea sp. | reverse complement strand
TGTCCCTTTGATTTTCAAAGCATATTCTGCGCTTTTGAAGAGGACAGTAGCACGCTCAGTTTTTTGCTTGTTCTGGGAGTCGCTGTTGACGTACGAACTGAGGACCTTCATCGCCTTTTCATACTCGCCGGTTAGCAAATACAATTCTCCGAGGTTGTACCAAAAATCCCGTTGTCTTCGGATATCAGTGGTCAGGCCAAGACCATATTCATAGTCGGCAATAGCTTTGGGATACTGTTTTATTGAGAAATAAGTAAGGCCACGGCGGAAGTAAGCCTCAACGAAGTTTTTGTCCTTTGCCAACGCCTGGCTGAGAAGACTGATCGCCTCCTCATACTGACCCCTTACCCTGAAGTTGTCTGCCTGTGTGTACAGGTCCATAGCCTTCTTGGACTTTGTACTTAATTGGTTTTGAGCCTGGACCTCGAGAACACAAATCGCCAAAAAAAATAAAATAAACAGGCGCACCATTGCGTGAATTTAAAAGTCAGATCTGATTGTAAAAATACAATAATTAGCTGACAGACATCTTCGGCTGTGGAGTAGATCCACCGTTTAAAGTTTAAAGTTAAAAGTTCAAGGTTAAAAGTTTCGCTCGATCTAAGAGTGTGCACTATTGAAAGAAGTTGAGACCTTTAGTTGTCTGCCTGTGTGTACAGGTCCAATGCCTTTTTGGACTTTGTACTTAATTGGTTTTGAGCCTGGACCTCGAGAACACAAATCGCCAAAAAAAATAAAATAAACAGGCGCACCATTGCGTGAATTTAAAAGTCAGATCTGATTGTAAAAATACAATAATTAGCTGACAGACATCTTCGGCTGTGGAGTAGATCCACCGTTTAAAGTTTAAAGTTAAAAGTTCAAGGTTAAAAGTTTCGCTCGATCTAAGAGTGTGCACTATTGAAAGAAGTTGAGACCTTTGCTACTGGCACAACTTTGAACTTTGAACTTTGAACTTTGAACCACTTTGAACTTTAAACTCAATAAATTTTGGAGACATCAAGTTCCGGCCCATCAAACCGCAGCATCGCATTGATAAGCTTGAAGGAATCGAAGGTTTTAATGTCTTCTACACGGATCTCTTCTTCCTGGATTAAATTTCGCTCGAGCAAACTGCTGCGCATAGTACCCTTGAGAAGAGCGGACCATGGTGTGAACCACCGTTGTCCACGACGGAAAACTATGTTAGAGAAAGAAGAATCAGTAACCAACCCACGTTTGACAATCAAAATATCATCGCAATCTTTTTTGAGTCCATAGAGCCGGTCGATCAACTTTCGATCCGCATATTTAAACTCGTAAGAGATTCGGTCGTGTTCCACAACCCGGAGGGTATCTATTCTTTTAGATCGATAGGGAATGAATTCCAGGTCTCTGGAACTTTCATCATATACCAGCCTGCACTTAAATAATCCGGTTGTAGGTCGTTCAATTTTGCTGAGAAATTCTTCCAGATCGAAATGTTCCTGAACGCCACAAAGGAATTTGAGCCCCCGATTCATGCGACGTTCATGATAGAACAGATTCTCAAAATTTCCGTCACAGAGTCTTATGGATTCAAGCAACAGGGACATATACTTTATTTATCGCTTCCTCGTATTCAGATTCTACAACGCTCTGGGTAGTGATTCCACCTCCACTTCTGTAGAAGTATCTATTTCCTTGTTTTTCTATAAATCGGATCATGACGCCACTATCCAGATTATTCCCATCAAAATATCCAAACACGCCTGTATAAAATCCTCTTGGCTCTCCCTCTACATCTTTAATGATTTGTACAGTCTTAGGCTTGGGAGCACCTGTAACAGAGCCCGCTGGTAGCAACTTAATCATTATGTCACCAATCGATGACCGGTATTCACCTTCCAGATCGCCACAAATTTCAGAACTGACCTGAAACAAATTTTTGGACCGGGTCCGGACCTCCTCAATATAGCGGAACCGGTTTACGGTTACGTTCGACGCTACCTGGCTGAGATCATTCCTGATCAGATCCACAATAGTAACGTGCTCAGCCAGCTCTTTCTTGTCTTCCAATATTTTTTCGCGGGCACCGGGGATCGAGGCGTCAATGGTTCCCTTCATTGGATAAGAATAAATCTTTCCTTCAACAATCTTCACAAATGTCTCCGGAGAAAATACGAGAAACCGATCTTCGAATAACAGTTTATACTTTGCTTCGCTCTGAAAAAAAATTTCTCTTAGCGATTGTTCAACAATTACTTCAGTGGAGATGGTAAGGTTTGTCAGAAACGTATCTCCATATTCAAGATGCTCGCGGACTTTGTTGAACTTTTGCTCGTAGTCGGAGAAGGGGGTTTTGATGGCTCTGATAAAAGTGTTGCTCCGGGCAGTTCTTTTTTCTGCATTCGTAATACCATTGATGAAATAGAGAACGTTATCGAAGGCAACATCTTCAATTTTATAAAGGCGCGGGTCGCACATTTCAAAATCAATCATAAACAAGAAAGGGACGCGCATTTGTCCCCAGCTGTTCATGATGCTGATAAACTGAGGGAGTGTCATTTTACATCGATTATCAGGTAACGTCTTTGAAACGTGCACTCGCTAGGGTATGTTCATATACTTATGTATCTGCAGAGATACCTGCCACCGGGGGTTTGCCTTCACATACTCAATAATGAGCGGCAACATCTCTTTTTCGCGCGACCATTCCGGCTGTAGAAAAAGATTGCAGGTTGAAGGTACCTGTTCTGCAAACTGCTCGGCCCAGGAAAAATCAGTCTTGTTGTAAATCACGACCTTGAGCTCATCCGATTGACCAAATATCGAGGGGTCGGGTTCCTTAAATTTTTTTGGCGAAAAGCAAACCCAGTCCCATTTTCCACGGAGTGGATATACGCCAGAGGTTTCAATATGGGTCCGTATACCGGCGTTTTTTATTTGTTCTGTGAGAAGCGACAAATCGTACATGGCCGGTTCGCCGCCGGTTACAACAGCAATCCTGCTACCGCTATTTACCACTCTTTGGCAAATCTCATCTATATGACACAACGGATGGGCTGATGCATCCCATGATTCTTTGACATCGCACCAGACACAACCGACATCACAGCCACCAAGCCTGATAAAGTAAGCTGCCTGTCCCTGATAGAATCCTTCTCCCTGTATGGTATAGAAATCCTCCATGAGCGGAAGCAGTACGGCTGAAGTTCTTTTATCGTCCACCGTTATAACGCTTGATCCAATCAAAACAGAATCCAATTTCACGGCTTATAGATCACGGATTTCTTAGCTCCGTTGCACGCAAGGTATTCAAAAGCAAGGAAGCGATGGTCATCGGGCCGACGCCTCCGGGAACCGGTGTGATGAATGAACATTTTGGAGCCACTTTCTTGAAATCCACATCACCTTTAATAGCCCAGCCTTTCTGATATTCGGGACCTTCAACACGAGTAGTGCCAATATCGATAACTACTGCGCCCTCCTTAACCATGTCAGCCGTAACAAGGCCGGGTTTTCCCACAGCTACCAGTAAAATATCCGCCATTCGCGTGAAGCTGGCAAGATCCTGCGTATACTTATGGCATATGGTTACCGTTGCGTGTCCCTGTTCCGTCAGCATCATGCTCAGTGGCGCGCCCGCGATCCGGCTAGCTCCGATTACAACAGCATGCTTACCTTCTGTCTCAATATTATAGCGTCTTAGCAACTCCATAACACCGAACGGAGTGGCGGGCATTAACAATGGATTTTTGGAAATGATGCTTCCAAAGTTGTGGTTCGTAAATCCATCAACGTCTTTATCGGAACGAATATTTTCAGTGATACGCTCTACTGAAATATGCGCCGGAAGCGGAAGCTGCACGATGAATCCATCAACATCGTCGTCATTGTTTACGTGATCGATGTGCTTCATCAGTCGCTCCTCGCTGATGGTGTCTGCAAAACGCATCATGGTGTAATGAAAGCCTACACTCTTGCACGCTTTTACTTTGTTGTCTACGTACGTCTGACTTGCACCATCGTCGCCGATGAGAATAATAGCAAGATGCGGAATCTTTTTTCCTTGCTTTTTTCGCGCAGCAACTTTCGCTGCAATTTCATCTTTGATATCAGTCGATACCTTTTTTCCGTCGATTAGTGTGTACGTGGTTTGAAGTGTTTCGGACATGACTTTGTCTGGCGTTTATAATGCTCCCCGCTGAGCTCTCCTGGTTTTGCTCCAGAGAACGGTAATTTAATTTTTCACAATCATTTAATCAATCTTCAGGACAGCCATAAAAGCTTCCTGCGGTATTTCAACATTTCCAACCTGCCGCATTCGCTTCTTACCTTTCTTTTGCTTTTCCAACAGTTTTCTCTTTCGCGAAATATCACCACCGTAGCACTTCGCCAATACGTTTTTACGAATGGCGCTTATGTTTTCCCGCGCTACAATTTTTTGTCCGATAGCCGCCTGGATGGCGATCTCAAACATCTGGCGTGGAATAAGCTCCTTCAGTCCTGCGATTTACTCCGGTGAACGATCGCGCTAAGCGCATCCACCTTTTCACCATTCAGCATGATATCAAGCTTCACCATATCCGACTCCCGGAAACCGATAAGGTGATAATCCAGCGAAGCATAACCTCTTGAAATTGATTTCAGCTTATCAAAGAAATCAAACACAATTTCAGACAAAGGCATTTCGAAGTGCAACTCGACACGGTCGGTTGTTAAATAATTCTGATTCTTGATCACTCCCCGCTTGTCCATACACAACCCGATAATCGGACCGATGTACTCAGACTTCGTAATGATCTGAGCCTTGATGTACGGTTCCTCGATGTGGTTCATCCGCGTGGGATCCGGCATTTCGGAGGGAGCATTTATAAATATTTGGGATCCATCCGTGAGAAATGCCTGAAACTGTACTGATGGTACGGTAGTGATCACCGTCATATCGAATTCCCGCTCTAACCGCTCCTGGATAATTTCCATGTGGAGCATTCCGAGAAAACCACACCGGAATCCAAAGCCAAGCGCTGCAGACGTTTCCAATTCCCAAACAAGTGAAGCATCGTTCAATTGCAGCTTCTCCATCGACGACCGCAGTTCCTCAAACTCTGTCGTGTCAACGGGGTAGATACCCGCAAAGACCATGGGCTTTACCTTCTCGAAACCCTTCAGCGATTCTCCCGGATTAGTCGTGCTGGTAATAGTGTCACCAACATGAACCTCGCTGGCCACCTTGATACCGGAAATCAAATAACCAACATTGCCGGCGCTGATCGCATCCTTTGGTTTTTTTTCAAGTTTCAGAACCCCAATTTCTTCAGCAAAATATTCTCTATTCGTATTAACAAATTTGATCTTTTCACCCTTCCTTATCGTCCCGTTGAAAACGCGAAAATATATTTCTATCCCCCTGAAGGAGTTGTAAACTGAATCGAAAATCATGGCCTGAAGCGGTGCTTTCGGATCGCCTTTGGGAGGTTTGACGCGTGTAACAACCGCCCGAAGGATATCTTCGATACCAATGCCCTCTTTGGCGCTGGCGCGGATCACATCTTCCTTTTTGCATCCAACCAACTCAACAATTTCATCAGCCACATCTTCGGGCATCGCATGCGGAAGATCAATCTTATTCATCACGGGAATGATTTCCAGATCGTGTTCCAAGGCGAGATATAAATTAGAGATCGTCTGGGCTTCAATGCCCTGGCTGGCATCCACAATTAATAAAGCACCTTCACATGCGGCAATCGAACGGGAGACTTCGTATGAAAAATCAACGTGGCCCGGTGTGTCGATGAGGTTCAGGATGTATTCCTTGCCATCCAATGTGTAATTCATCTGGATTGCGTGGGATTTTATGGTGATACCCTTCTCACGTTCCAGGTCCATATTATCAAGGACTTGCGCTTCCATCTGGCGCTCGTTCAGCGTCCCGGTAAACTCTAAAAGCCTGTCAGCCAACGTACTTTTTCCGTGGTCGATGTGTGCTATAATGCAAAAATTGCGGATGTTTTCCATCTCTCTCCTCTGATTTGTCTGTGCTTCAAACGGGCTGCAAAGCCTGCCTTCCGATTTGAAGACAGCAAAAGTAAGGTAAAAGTGTTATTAGTTATTAGATATTAGTTATTAGTTATTAGGTCGCCAGGATCTCAGGTCAGCACGGCATGAACCGATTTAAACGGAAGGATACAAGGCGAATATGCACCCGTTGCTCGAGCGAACTATTAACTGTTAACGTTTAACGACAATGCCTTCCTTCATCACGAAAGTCACCTTTTCCAGGGCTCTGATATTCTGAAGGGGGTTTTCGTCCACGGCAATTATATCAGCAAGCTTTCCGATTTCCAAAGAACCTATCTGATCGCTCATACCGAGGATGGTCGCATTAACAACGGTGGCAGACTTGATTGCTTCCATGGGAGGCATCCCGCCCTGCACCATAAGCGCAAATTCCTGTGCATTATCACCATGAAAAAATACACCGGCATCGGTTCCAAACGCGATTTTTACCCCACGCCTGTAAGCCTTCTCATAAGTCTTTTGAATTTGAGGACCGATAGCAGCTGCTTTTGGAACAACTAAAGGATGGTAGTAGCCTGGGATTTTGGCCTGCTCACCGACAAACTTTCCGGCTGTGAGTGTCGGAACATAGTAAGTTCCCTTTTGCTTCATCAGATCCATAATCTCTTCAGTCATCAGGGTGCCGTGTTCGATGGTGGTAATGCCCGCTAACACTGCCCGCTTCATGCCCTCAGGCCCGTGGGCGTGTGCTGCAGTGTGCATACCGTAGTCCCTGGCGGTTTCGATGATAGCTTTCAACTCTTCGTCCGTGAACTGTGGACCGGAACCATCCTTGGCCAGACTGGTGACGCCGCCAGTCGCGGTTATTTTAATCAAGTCCGCCCCATCCTTGTACCGTTGCCGAACCGCCTTCCGTGCATCCTCAGGAGAATTAATAACGCCTTCAGCAGGGCCCGGATCTCCCATCAGTTCTTTTCTATATCCGTTGGTTGGATCGGCATGACCGCCGGTAGTCGCTATCGACTTTCCGGCGGAGAAAATTCGTGGGCCTACCACGAGTCCCTGGTTGATCGCATTTCGCAAGGAAGTGTTCACACCGGTACCGCCAAGGTCGCGCACCGTGGTAAATCCGGCCAACAATGTTTTACGCGCAAAACCTGTAGCCCGAAACGCGATGTCTGCCTGGTTCAAAGTAAACTTCTGAAGCGCCTGATCCTTGCTGGTCTCGCCCTCCAAATGTACGTGCATGTCGATAAGTCCAGGCAACACGGTTTTCTTCCTTAAGTCGATCAGGCTATCCCCGGCATTGACTGCAGCGAATCCCTTCACGACATCTATGATCTTATTGCCTTCAACCAATATCGACATCTGCGTTTGCGCGCTATTGCTTTTGCCATCGATGAGCAAACCACAATGGATGATTGTTCTCTGTGCCGCGCAAAAATGACTGGTGACTATGAGGATCGAAAGGAAGTACTTCATGGACGTATAGCGAGATCGTGTTCTGCCACCCTATTTCTTAAGATGCTTCTGTGTTACTTCTTTAAGATTGATGATCTCATCCTTTTCCATTACGCCCGGCTTAACATGCAACAACAATTCAAACATTACCTGGTTATCGTATCCAAGGTTCTCGGCGATCTTCGTGCAAAACATCATTTCTTCTTTGTACATCCGCTCATCGATTTTCATCAATTGCACAAGGCTAAAGATATATTCGAACTTTTCGTCGTCGTCTAATTCTTTTGGTATGATGAGTTGATGTCGCTGTTCAAACAACTGTTCAATATCTTTCTCGGACAGGTCATTTGCCCTGCCAATGTTCGTTATATAAGAGCGCTCGCGTTCAGCGACTTTACCATCGATCTGCGCCAGACTGATAAGTAATTTTAATTGCGATAGTGTGGACATCGGAATGCATTTAGAGGATTCTTGTGGTGTGTGTGTGGTTGGGGTATTTGAACCTACCAACTTAATCGCAAATAACCAATAACTTTACAAAGCATGAATTTTCTGGCGCATATTTATTTGTCGAATGGTAATCCAAAAATAATGGTCGGCAATTTTATTGGTGATTTTGTGAAGGGCAGGAATTTTGTGGAAACGTATGAAGAAGACATCGCAAGGGGAATTGAGCTGCATCGGCTGATCGATGAGTACACCGATCATCACCCGGTAGTACAACAAAGCAAATTCAAGCTGCGCCCGAAGTACCGGCATTATGCGGCAGTAATTGTGGATATCTTTTATGACCATTTTCTTTCCCGATACTGGACTCAATACCACCCGACGCCTCTGCTAACCTTTTCGGAAAGCGTTTATCAGACGATCGAAGAGCACGGCGCAATCCTTCCACAACCAGTTAAAAGCATGTTACCGTATATGATAAGAGATAACTGGCTATTGAATTATGGAAATTTCGGCGGAATCGGTCAGGCACTGTCAGGCATTTCACGTCGTGCGAAATACGGGTCGAAAATGGATGAATCAATTCACGAGCTGAAGGACTTTTACGAGGAATTTAAATCAGAGTTTCATTCATTCTTGCCGGATGTCAGACAAGCCGCTCAGCAATACCTTTATAAATAAACTTCTTAACACGCAGAATACTACTTATGAATAATGATCCGGAACTCAGTGGAAAATACCTCGGAACCATCTCGGAGGATTTTGTGAAGGTATCCGACACACTCAAAGAAGCTTCTTATCAAATTAGGAAAGCAGGATTCGAGTATCCGATATTTCCACTTTGTAAACAGTCGCAGCCCATAGGCCAACTGTTGCTTCAACCTGAAACCAATGGAACATCGTGGTATTATTATGCATCTTTCCTCAACGAATTCGTTCAACGCGAGTTAGTAGCTTCCGATAAGGTGGAGGATTTCCAGAAAGCTTATAAAGATCCCGATGAGTTCTGCTGTCTGTTCGTAATCGATCCCGGATTTACCAATTTTGTTTTTATTCCATATCCGGAAGACTGAAATAAGTTCAAAGTTCAAGGTTTGAGGTTCAAGGTTTCGCTCGATTGAAACGAGCAAATACTTTCTTTTTGTCCAGCTTTGACTCCCTAAGTAGCTACCTTCTAATAAGTTTAAAGTTTGAGGTTCAAGGTTCAAGTTTCGCTCGATTGAAAAGAGTAAATACTTTCTTTTGTCCAATTTTGACTCCCTAAATAGGTACCTTCTCAAGTGGGAGTCCTACAACTTTGAACATTGAACTTTTAACTTTTAACTATTTAAAATGATCCCATCCCTGCGCATTCAACGGAACGACCGTTCCCTGTTTTGTGATGAGAACGTTTTCAGATTTTCTTTCGTGGGTGTAACCTATGAAATGAATATCCGGATGATTCTTGATTTTTTCCTGATCCGATTTGTTTATCGTAAAAAGTAGTTCATAATCCTCGCCGCCGTTTAGGGCACACGTTATCGGGTCCATTTTAAACTCAATTGCCGTCTCATAGGTAGAATGATCGACAGGTACCTTGTCTTCATATATCCTGGTGCCTACATTCGAATTGTTTGAGATGTGGAAGAGCTCGGATGCCAGTCCGTCGGAAACGTCGATCATAGCAGTGGGTTTCACACCGGCTTCCGCCAGATCAAAAACTATATCGGTGCGCGCTTCGGGTTTTAATTGTCTTCCAACGACGTACTCATATTTTTCGAGCT
>CAMLER010000154.1 GCA_946478915.1 uncultured Chryseolinea sp. | reverse complement strand
TTAGTTATTAGTTATTAGTTATTAGTCGGGTGTCTAAGTAGTATGTAGGACAGAAAGAGTTTCATATTTTGATCGATCGTGCAAATTAGACGTTCATAAATTGCTTGCTTCAATAGTCGGACACACCCGTACTTAAAATTAAGCACAATCCATACTCGAGCGAAACTTTTAACTTTTAACTTTTAACTATTAACTTTTAACAACCGTCGCGGGATTTCCAAACACCGTCTCGCCAGCCTTTACAGGTGCCACTACTACTGAGCCGGCGCCTACTCTCGCACCCTTCCCGATGGTGATGCCGCCCACTATCGTTACGCCGGAACCAATGAACACCTCATCCTCAATTTCACTTCCAGAATTAATTACGCTCCCCGAACCAACCTGTACAAAATTTCCGAGTTTGGTTTCCGTGCCGATCACAACATTCGTCTGTAAA
Source organism: uncultured Chryseolinea sp. (assembly GCA_946478915.1). The sequence continues at coordinate 9,224 of CAMLER010000154.1, read as the reverse complement.
ATACAGTGATTGCCAATGCTGGACCCGGGCCCAAATATTACGCCGTGGTGAATGAAGTTGCCATGCCCCATATCGGTGGACGCCGGAATATTCGCCGAGGCAGGAATTACATTTACAGGCTGCACTTTGTATTCTTCATTCAGCATAGCCACAAGGTTTTTACGAACTTTGTTTTCGTCAAGAGCAACGAATGCATCACATTTTTTTCCGATAAGTTTTAAAAAGGTTTCATCATCAGTGCTCCCCAGTACAGAAGCATTGTCGATTTCTGTATTATGAAGTTTCTTGTTGTCATCAAGAAATCCGTAGACAACATTTCCGTTGCTTTCGAGAATATCTTTTGCTTGCCTTCCAAGATAGCTTGCCCCTAGAATGATTACCGGATTTTCCATTTACATTTTGTTTAGGGGCAAAGGTAAATTGCCCTTTACTAGGGAACAAGATGCGTCGGCCGGTTTGGTTTGATAAGCCTGGTAACCAGGCGATTCTCCGCGGTCAATAAGAACACAAAAAAGGGAAGAAAGCCAACGCGAAACCGTGACAAGGTTCCAAAGTTCGGAGTTGATAGCGCAAGAAAAATGCAAAGAAAAAGACAGTAGGCTAACAAGGAAAATGTCAGTAGTCGATGGTTGCCTCTTGCCACGCGTTTGATTTGTGCTAAGGCCGATATGGTGAGTACGAGCAACAAAAAATTCTCTATTGAGCTCAATGCTTGTAATGCTGTTGTTGCCTCGATGATAAGCGGACGGTACAAACCCGAAAAAATTGCAAGTGGAATATTTTGTACCAGAGTAGTAAAAGACGGGTCCATTGAAGGGTAGTGTATTACATTGCGTCCCTGCGAGATCCCATGGAATTCATTGTAGCTGGATACTACAACTTGTAAAAATCTTTCTGGATAAAAATTGGGATGAAGAGTGCTTATCAAAAACAACGGCCCGATCAAAAGGACACACCAAATTACGATCTTTATTACTATGCTTTGGTGCTTCATTCTGGCAAAGACCCATCTAGCCAGCAACGCTGTTGCGGCTACAGGCAAAAAAACTCCGAGATAATAATATTTGAGGTTCCATAGAATCCAAACAGCAAAAATAGATACCAACCATCTTATTAACCCCACCTTTTCTTTCAACCAAAGTTGCAAGAAAATAACACAAACGAAGAACATTGCTGCCATCGCGAGACTCTCTTTAATGACGCCCGAAGTCCAGAAAACGATGGAAGGAAAAAAGAAAAAAGCGAGGGCTGTTGCGAATACAGCATCAGAATTAAGGTTCAGAATTTTTCTTGCAAGCATCCAAGCGCACAGAAAACTTATGAAGGAAAAGTATAATGAAATCACCCAATAGCTATCCGCCGTTAAAAGACAGAAAAGGCTTGTTACTTTGGAGAGGAACATTGCGCGCGGTTGCCTGTAATTCAGTTCGCTCCAAATAGGATTGGACTCTTCTCCGGACCAAAGAAAACTGAAATAGGAAGCGACATCCTTCCGCGCAATATTTGCAAGTTTAACACCGTCGTTAAAGTAGTTAAAAGTATCGCCACCATCATAGTAATAAGTGTAGAGCAACCCCAGTGCAATTCCGGCAGACAATTTGAAAAGCAGGGCAGGCCAGTAATACTTCTTAAGAGCCGAATGATCTCGTTGCCATAACAGGTACGATATGAATGCGATAAAAGCGACATTGGCAATACCGACTATTATGTTCATTAATCTTTGTTGACTAAAGTCTGTGCATAAAGTAAAGAATTAACTGCAACGACGCAAAGGCAACTCAGAAGCAAGATTTATGAAAGCTGTCGAAAACGCGGGGGAGATTCATCGCGAGTTAACTAATGCGAACGTTCTCAACTACCATGGTAGTCTTTATCATGATGGATCTCAGTAAAAATATGAAGATACAAATTCTCAGTGCCTTGGTGACTCAACCACAAAATGGTTACCCACAATCTCATCCTGAAGGCGACCACCAATTAACGACATACCAATCTTACAATCGAGGCATCTACGCTTACTGCAATAATTATTCTGCAATTCTATTAGTGCCTGCGAATCAAAGGCAGCTCTACTCTTCAGGCCAAGATTTTTCCATTGAGAAACCATCGTATTCACTTCCGAAGGGGTCTGCTGCAAAATTGCAACAGCAAGATCTATATATTGCTGCTCATCTTTTGATTTTCCATATGCAACCAACAAAGGCGCCACTCCATTTATGATAATGGTTCCAATGCTTGATGCACCCAGCCTGTTTACACGGTCTCTGGTACTTTTCGTGAACGTATAATGCTCGCTCCAAAACTCAGATGGACTGACGGAGAAAACATTTTCAAGATCTCTATAGGTTGGGGCTTCCAACAGGGTTGAAAACAAAAAAGGCCGTGCAAATATTAATGCAGCAAATTCAGCCAGCCTTATCGTTGGGAAATTAGCGGGTCGAAGCCTTAGGAATTTCCATTGCGCTTTACTCAGCCTGCGTTCTGACAAACTATACTTTTGCCTAAGTAAATTATATTCTCTCCGCAGCAACCGGTGATAATCATTATCAATTTCCTCTTCAAGAAATCCAGCCTGACCAAACAACAGGGCCTCCACATGAAGAAGTTTATCCGAATGTTTTCTTAAAACTTTATACGGTAACAGTCGGGCCAACTGTTGGAATGGATCTGCATTTATCTTATACCCGAAACTCCTCGCCAGAGATTGAAAGCACGTCTCCTCCCAGTCATTCCGGTTCTTCTCCAGGATTTCAAGGATCCGTGCGGACTTCGATTCGAGCCTTTCGATGACAACCTTGTCCAACATAGAGAGTTTCACGATGTCAGTAACCTGAGAAATGAATTGTGCGCAAGGGATGTGTTCAGGACTATTTACCAATCTCTGGTAGTCCATGAAAAATTTTGGATCGACCCTGTCCGAAAGCATGATCGTTGGTAATAGTGATCCATCTGATCTGTGTATAGTCATATCGTTATCCCAAACAATATGTAGAATCACATTGTCATACGCGGGATCGCGATCGTGTCTATGGTCCATCCATCCGGAAGCCTGAATATGAATTTCGGCGCTTCCGATCCATTCTATCCCTCCTATTCTGATGCGTGCATTTTGAAAATCAGGACCTGAATCAGGATTTCGATTCCCTGGACTATAAACTTGAATAGGGTCGCCGGAGGTAGTTTGCAATTCATGTTTGTCAAAATACTGGAATTGCCACAAGTAATGCAGAAAGGCTTCAGACATCGGTGTAAAATTTAACAGTTAACGGTATTGATCTACGATTTACGATTTTGTAAAGGGAAAACCAAAACATGGTATAGTGTTGACGTGTTGGTGTTCGCCAGATCAACGTATCCGCTGCGTACCTGGTTAGAATCAGTCAGGTATTCCTTAAATCATCATGCATTTAAATGGGCGAGGTGGATTTCCATTTGGTGTTGAAGCTTTATAGCCTCCTTCGCAGCCTCTTCGGCAAAATCCCTTTCACCCGAGGCGTAGATTATCGAACGCGAAGCATTTATTAGCAGTCCGCATTGTTTGTTCATACCGTACTTCATGATCAGATCCAGGTCACCTCCCTGAGCTCCAACGCCGGGAACCAGGAAAAAATGTTCGGGTGCCAGTGCACGGATATCTCGCATTTTTTCCGGATGAGTTGCGCCTACCACAAACATAAGCTGATCCGGCGAAGCCCAATCCTGCGATCTTACGATCACTTCTTCATACAACGTTCGCCCAGAGACTAACTCCGTTGTTTGAAAGTCTTTGCTTCCTGAATTAGAAGTATGCGCTAAAAGAATTACCCATTTCTCTTTAAGCAGGAAGGGTTTCACCGAATCTTCGCCCATGTAGGGAGCAACGGTGATCGAATCAAAATTCATTTGCTGGAAAAAAGCCTGTGCGTATAAGGCGGAAGTATTCCCGATATCACCGCGTTTTGCGTCGGCGATAGTAAATATATCTTCAGGAATATAGCTAAGCGTTCGTTGCAAACTCTCCCAACCCTTTGGCCCGAGCGCCTCGTAAAAAGCAATGTTCGGTTTGTAGGCAACGCAGTATCGGTGAGTTGCGTCAATAATTTGCTTGTTGAATTCAAATATCGGATCACTTGATCCTTCCAAATGCTTAGGAATTTTTTTAAGATCGGTATCAAGTCCGATGCAGAGGCAGGAATTTTTCTTTTGAATTTGTTGGAAGAGTTGCTCCCTCGTCATCGTTATCCGTTATCCGTTAATCGTTATTCGTTATCCGTAGTCCGTTATTCGAATCGCACAGTAACTATTTTTGGGCGCATTTTGAATTCGTCGAAGTTAATAGTTAACAGACGTCTCTTGTCCATAAAGAAGTCTTGATGCAGTAAATCGAGCAGCCGGATAACGGATAACGGCACTCACCGAAGGTCGATAACTTCAACTCCCGGATACTTCTTCGGATCAAAAGTGAAGTAAGAATCTTCAACCTTAGAATTCGGCGTAAATTTAGTCACCGAATATTTAAAGCGATTTCCACCTTTGTCAAACATCGTGAGTCCTTTGATCGTCCTGTCTTTCTTGCTGATGAACATCTTGATCTTAAAATACTGGGCATCTTTTTTTTCAGGGACCAGGTCGATTTCGTCACAAAGCACACCGCCCTCGGACTTTTCCTGCAGGTATAAATACTTAAAGTTCTTTTTGTAGATCTCGTAGATCTTAAAAGGATTTATATCATCAGAGTTGGGATCGTAGTTGTCAATATTTACTTCCTTAGCTTCGGGCAGATACGTCCATACGGTTGCACCATTGTTTATCACCTCCTGCTCAGGCAAAACCATGTGAAATTTCTCATCTTTTACTGAGAGCTTTCCTTTGAATTCTTCGTTGACTTTCTCAATATCATTCGTTTGCGTAAAGGAAAAATTCAACTCGTAGGAAGGTAATGACTTATATTTTTCTCCCATCGCATCAAGCACTTCCAGTGCCTTGGGATCATATTGTGCTGATGCCGAAATAATGGTCAGAACTACCAGGGAAAGCGATAATAGATTTTTCATTCAGTAAGTAACTTAAAAATAGGGGACAAAATCAAAACTGACTGTGTTTTTCTCGTAGTGCTGTCAATAATTGTTCCAAACTCAGCTCATCCTTGATCAGCACTTCCCGTGCTTTGCTACCCTCAAACGGGCCCACGACACCCGCTGCCTCCAATTGGTCGATAAGCCTGCCGGCGCGATTATAGCCAAGCTTCAGTTTCCGCTGAATCAAAGAGGTACTCCCCTGTTGGTGCATTACAATAAGCTTTGCAGCCTCTTCGAAGAGGGCATCCCGGTCTGAGAGATCCACGCTCGAAGGGCCGGTTTCATCGTCACCTTCATACTCCGGAAGCATATAGGCTGAGTCGTAGCCACGTTGAGATCCGATGAAGTCACAAACTTTTTCGATCTCCGGCGTATCGACGAAGGGGCATTGGAGGCGGATAATGTCCGACCCGGATGACAAAAGCATGTCTCCCTGTCCCACTAACTGGTCAGCACCACCAGTATCCAGGATCGTTCTGGAATCGACCTTAGATGTTACGCGAAACGACAAACGCGCCGGAAAATTGGCTTTGATCACGCCTGTAATAACGTTCACCGAAGGGCGCTGAGTCGCTACCACAAGGTGGATACCAATCGCGCGAGCCAACTGTGCCAACCTGGCGATAGGCGTCTCCACTTCTTTTCCAGCGGTCATCATCAAATCTGCCAACTCGTCTATGACCAGGACAATGTATGGCAGAAAGCGGTGACCTTCTTTTGGATTCAGCTTGCGCGAAACAAATTTTGCATTGTATTCTTTCAAATTCCTCGCACCTGCATCTTTCAATATTTCATATCGGTTTTCCATCTCGATACACAAAGAGTTCAAGGTGTGAACCACTTTTCGCGTATCCGTGATGATAGCCTCTTCGCTGTTGGGCAGCTTAGCCAGATAATGCCTCTCCAAAGTAGAATACAAAGACATCTCTACCTTTTTCGGGTCTACAAGCACAAACTTCAGCTGAGAAGGATGACGTTTGTAGATCAGAGAGGTAAGTATAACGTTTAGTCCGACGGATTTACCTTGTCCCGTCGCACCTGCAACAAGCAAGTGTGGCATCTTTGCAAGATCAATTACCAAAACTTCATTTGATATTGTCTTACCAAGTGCAATCGGCAATTCTTTGTCTGTTTTGGCAAAGCTCTGGGTCGAGAAAACCGATCGGATACTAACCATCTCGCGGTTCTTGTTCGGAACTTCAATACCGATGGTCCCCTTCCCCGGAATAGGAGCAATTATACGTATACCTAATGCGGAAAGGCTTAAGGCAATATCATCTTCGAGGTTCTTGATTCTCGAGATCTTAATACCTGCATCGGGTACAATCTCATATAAGGTTACCGTGGGACCGATCGTCGCTTTAATGCTTTGAATTCCAATCTTAAAATTGACTAGCGTTGCGACTATTCGATCCTTGTTTTGATTTAATTCGTCTTGCGTTACACCCGCTTTGCCCGCATCATATTCATTAAGTAATTCCAGGGGCGGAAAACGGTAGCCACTGAGGTCCAACGTAGGATCATAAAGACCTTGCTCTTCAACCAACTGTTCCGCCAGTTTTTCAGTCTCCAGATTTTCCTCAACCGTGAACAGCAATTCTTGCTTAGCCTCTTTTTTAACTGGTTCAACTTTTATAGCAGCCGGTTTCTGAACTTCGATTTTCAGTTCCTGCACTGGTTTAACCACTTCCTTGCTTAGTTCTTTAGACGCCTTAAATTCAATCGGAACATCTGCAGCCACATCGTTGGATTTTACATCCAATTTTTCTGTCCATTTATCTTCGTCATCAGTGTAAGAAGAAAAGAGCGAATCGTTTTCATCTTTACCATTATCCAGGATCGCATCATTACCCATTGGCTTTGGGTCGTGAACGAAGAGTGGAATCGATGTTACATTGAAATAGAAAACTATAAAGATGAAAAGCGAGAGAATAAGAATAAGGAATGTACCCCAACCAAAAAGTCCATTGCTTAAAATCGCCAGGTTGTAACCCAGACCACCGCCCAAAAAACTCCATTCGCTCGTACCATCACTGATCATCGTCATATAGCCCAACAGTAAGCTGAGCCACAAGCCAGAAAATACTGAGAAAACTGTGAAAGAAGTCAGGCGCAAAAGCTCTTTGTCGAACACGATTTTAAATCCGACGAAGAATAGCACAGGAGGTATGAAGAACGCTGCGATGCCAAACCAGCGGAAGATCATGTAATGGGAGATTACTGCTCCGTAGAGTCCCAGCCAATTTGCTACATCTTGACCCGATTCCCACAAGGATGTTTCGCGGACTGCCTGAACAACACTTTCATCTGCGCGCCAGGTGAACAGATACGAAAGCATGGCCAAAAAAAGATAAAGTCCAACGATCATTAAAAAAAATCCAAGTGCAAGCTTCAGTCGCGGATCCTTGTGAAAGGTGAACTTGAATTTGGAGGATGACTTACCCTTCTTTTCTTTCTCTGGCTTTCTAAAAGTATTTGACTTGTATGTGTTTTGTGCCATTTAATTCCTCAATGCGCAAAACTAAAGAAAAAGTGCGGGGTTGACAATCCGTTGTCCGTTAATCGTTATCCGTTATCCGCTGTCCGTTAATCCTACTTTGTCAAGTTACAATTTACTTAAAAAAATGGGCGAAGAATGTATCCAACGGCCTTGGATGTCTTATCTTCGCCCTTGTAATAAGAACAAACAAAGATAGCTGTCTCCAAAAAGGACGGCCAAAAAAAATGACTTTTCTTTTTCAGTAATTCTACAAAAGAGTGCTGAACGGCTTCCTCAATTCGTGGAGGAATTTTTTGAAGTTTTCCGATCTGCCACACGCCATCACAACCCTCAGGTTTTGGGATATGTGCAGGGTCTTTTCAAGAGTTCGAAGGGAAGGGCTAATTGCTATTCTATGGGCAATAGCCTTACAGAATTCAACGGACAAAATCTTCATCACATGCTTACCTGTTCGCCCTGGAAATACGCCAGGTTGATGAATGCAATTCTAACCCGTTGTATCAAACTTTTACGAAAGCAAAAAGAATGCATCTATCTGCTTGTTGATGAGGTTGGATTCCGCAAGAAAGGCAGGCATTCTGCTTGCGTGGGACAACAATATCTGGGCTGTATCGGTAAGAGTGATAATGGTCAGGTTGCTGTAACGGCAGCATTGAGTGCTGGAGATTTTTATTGTCCTGTGGAAATGGAATTGTTCATGCCTAAAGATTGGGACGATGATGTTGAACGCAGGAAAAAAGCAGGAATTCCACACAATAAAAAATATGAAAGCAAAACGGTAATAGGTTTACGCCTGATCAAAAAGATTTACAAAAAACTTTCTACAGATATAGAATGTGTGGTTTTTGATGCCCTTTACGGCATTAATGTTGAATTACTCTGGCAGTTGGTGTCTAAGCAAATACCTTTTGTTGGAGATGTGAGAGAAAATCAATCGGTCTATCTTACACGGCCAGAATGGAAAGTACCTGCTTACAGTGGACAAGGTAGAAAATTCACTAAAGCCCATCCTAGTAAAGAACTCATCCAGGTAAAACATTATCTGAAAAAATTGAACAAGAAAGACTTCACATCATTAGATGTACGCAACGGAACAAAGGGAGTTCTTCAGGCAAGATATCATTTGCGAAAGGTTTGGATTCATCATCATCCTTCCAAATCATTTCTTCCCTTGCATCTTCTCATCCGCAAAGATGCTGATGGAAAAGTGAAGTACTCGTTGGGATTTTTCAATCGAAAAATTACCCTCAAGCGAATGGCAAAAGCTCAGGCTCAACGTGTATTCGTTGAACGTATTTTTGAAGAAGGAAAAAACATAACGGGAATGGGTGATTATCAAACCAGAAGCTGGACCGGATTTCACCGACATGCTGCCCTCTCATCTCTAGCTTTATTGTTCCTAATGGAACAAAAGATAGCTCTCAAAAAAACCATCGGAAAAATAACAGCTTACCAAATCCAGGAACTTGTCAATGCAACCATTAACACAATCTGCTCTATTGAACAAGTCATTGAAAAACTCCTTGATCAAATCCCTCGTTACCAAAACCAAATCCAAAATCAGCTAAAAATTGTAACTTGACAAAGTAGGATTAACGATTAACGGATAACAGATAACGCTTAACTCCCCAGGGGAAAAGGAGAGAACTCAAATCCCCCTTCCTTAA
>CAMLER010000153.1 GCA_946478915.1 uncultured Chryseolinea sp. | reverse complement strand
AGTCTGAATCCAGAATCTAACGTCTTGTTTAATAATGTGATACTTCCCACCAACGCCAATACCGGTGGGGTGATTGCTGCGACGAAAGGCACAGAAGGGTACCAGGTTGACAAAAGTGGATTTATAAACTTTCCGGTGATCGGCAAGGTATTGCTTTCCGGCCTTACAAAAGAGCAGGCGATCGACAAAATGACCAACGAAATAAAGGTACACGTAAAAAATCCAATCGTAAATATTAGGTTTATGAACTTTAAGGTTACGGTTATCGGCGAAGTTAGCAAGCCGTCTACCTTTACGGTTGACACTGAAAAAATTAATGTTCTAGAGGCCCTTGGCCTGGCGGGCGATATGACTTCGTATGGTAAACGTGAAAACGTACTGATAATCCGCGAGCAGCAGGGGGTCCGCAAAACGACAAGAATTAACCTTAATAATAAGGATGTCTTGAATTCGCCATATTTTTATTTGCAGCAAAACGACATCGTCTATGTAGAACCATCCAACCGCGAAAAAACTTCGGAAACACGTGTTGGCAACAAGTACATTGGGCTATGGGCTGCATTTATCTCTACCCTCGGTTTTGTAGCGATTTCAATCATTAATAAATAGGAAATTTCATGGATAAGAAAGAAGTGTTTAAGGAAGAGCCGGGCGACGACGTCGATGCCATACAACTCATTAAAGGATATCTGAAGTACTGGTATCTTTTTTTCATCAGTGTGATCATTTGTGGCGCGCTTGCCTTCGCTTATTTGTATACCGCTACTCCGAAGTTTCGCGTTAGCAGCACTATTCTCTTAAAGAATGAAGAATCCCAGAACGCTGGTCCCCGAAACGCTGATATTGGCGACCTTAATTTGTTTAGTACAAAGCAAAATATTGACAATGAGCTCGAGGTACTAAATTCAAAGAGTCTGATGCAGCGGGTTTTCAAAGAGTTATCTCTTTATGTCACCTATCACGTCGAGGAAAAGTTTAAGACTCGTGAGATTTACGGCACCGAACTTCCCATTAAGCTAAGTATCACAAAACTGCACCCAACTGCGGATGGTCAGCAAATTACGATACGTCGTCGTACAAGCACGATGTATAGCATAACAGAAAAAGATGGAAAGGTTACGAATCACAAATATGGTGAAGAGATTAGTATGCCTTATGGGATCTTTACGGTGATTGCTGCGCCTTTGGATTCCATGGCGAAGATGGACAAGCGTACGCAGCAACCCATAATCGTTAAGTTTCATGATCTAATAAAAGCGGCAGACGATTATAGTGACCAACTAAAAATCGAGGCGGCTAACAAACGGGCGAGCGTAATTCGACTCACTTCTATCGAAGCCGTACCAGAGAAAGGAAAGGACATCATCAATAAGCTTCTTGAGGTATATAGCAAGGAAGCCCTTGAAGACCGAAATCACCTTGCTAATACAACTATTGAATTCATCGATGAAAGATTAAAGTATCTTACGTCAGATCTAACCAACGTTGAGAAGGATGTAGAAAAATTCAAGGTTCAACATGAGGTAACTGATGTCACCTCCGATACGGACGTTTATCTTAAGCAGGCCTCGGCATACAATCAACAACTGACTGAATTAAATAATCAGATAGAAGTATTGGAATCTCTGGAGGATTATTTGAAAAGTCAGACCGGGAAATATGAAGTTGTTCCCAGCACGTTGAGCAGTAGTCAACCGACCCTTGAAAGTCTGATTAATAAATTTAATGATTTGCAGCTTGAACGAGAACGGATGTTGCGTACCGCATTGCCAAGCAATCCATTGGTACAGGACCTCAATGACCAGCTTGCAACTATTCACCTAAGCATTCTGGAGAATCTCCATACCATCAAGCAGGGTCTAGTTATTACCAGAAAGAACATGCAATCCACGTCGGGTCGCTATAGATCTCAGATTAGTAAAGTTCCTACGATCGAACGTGAATTGCTGGAAATCAACAGGCAGCAAGGAACAAAGGAAAATCTTTACCTCTACCTTCTGGAGAAGCGTGAACAGGCAGCACTTGCGTTGGAAGCCACTGTTTCCAAATCAAGGACACTCGACCCTGCTCTTATTGATGATAATCCAGTCAGTCCTAAGAAAAGTCTTACTTACCTTTTTGCACTGGTGTTAGGTTTGGGTATTCCCTTTTCTTTCGTTTACATTAAGAATGCACTTAATAATAAGATCCAAACCAAAAGGGATGTACAACGGCTTACCCGTACGCCAATTTTGGGAGAGATCAGTCGAAATAATACAGGTGCAAGCCTGGTTATCACAAAAGATAGCACAACACCTTTGGCAGAACTGTTCCGCCTTATTCGTTCGAATCTATATTTCGCCACAGCTGGAACAGAGAACAAAGTTTTGCTCGTAACTTCAACCATGAGTGGGGAAGGAAAGACCTTCTTTTCGATCAATCTGGGTGCAAGCCTTGCTTTGATAGGGAAATCTGTAGTCGTTTTGGAGTTGGATTTGAGGAGGCCAACTATGGCAAAGCAATTAGGTATAAAACCTGGGCTGGGTATTACAAATTATCTTATTGGTATGGAGAAGTATTCCATGGAAGATATCATCAAACAACATAAAACCGTGCGTGGGTTGTTTATAGCCTTGTCCGGATCAATTCCACCCAACCCGTCAGAACTTATGACATCAAAGAATCTGGCGAATTTTATCAAGGACTTAAGAGAACGGTTTGATTATGTTATAATTGATACTCCGCCTATCGGTAAGGTTGCGGATGCCTTTAGTCTTAATGCAGCGGCAGATTGTACTATTTATTTGATGCGTTATAATTACACGACTAAAGCTCAGGTTGATCTCATCGACGACATATATATCAACAAAAAACTTCCGCACCCGATGATCGTCGTTAATGATTCTAAAGAGGTCAGCGGATATGGATACAAGAGCCATGAGGCAGAAAAGGAACAAGTCAGCCTCATAAATCTATAGCCTTGTTAAGCCTTATAAACAGTGAATTGTGCCAGTGTGTGTTAACTTAAGACGATGTCGACGGCTGCACGCTTGATTTCAGGGAGTGTGGCCTCCTGGGCTCAGATAGGTGTGACAATGGCTTCCCAGATTGTTTTGGTCCCAATATATCTGAATTATTGGAGCGTCCAGACATACGGAATTTGGCTTGCCCTCCAGGGAATAATGAGCGCTCTTTCTATGCTAGACCTCGGTCACCAAAACTATATGGGATATGAGTTTCTCAAGTTTGGTAGGAACGAAATGCTGGCGTTGTGCAAATCGTTTTGGTCGGCCCTGGTGATAGGTGTATTGATTAGTATTACTCAGATCGTATTAGTGGGCCTCTTCTTTTTCACTGGTATTTTAGCGTGGTTGCTTGGCACGTCTGGGACAGAGGATACCCAGTTAATCACCGACTCCGGTGTGGCACTTTCGCTTTTAGGGGTGTCATGGCTGATCGTAATGACAATACCTGGTTTGATTGTAAGGGTACTTGCTCCGTTTGGTCATTATCCCAGGTTTGCCTGGTGGGGGTTTATATATGCTATCATCAGTGCGGTTGCCCCGTTGATCGCGGTTACCACGGGTGGTGACCTGCTCATGGCAGCGGTGGCCTTTACCATGGGCTCGTTTCTATACACAGCGATTCTTTTCACGGATTTGCTTAAGCTGCTCAGAAGGGAGAAAATCAGATTTATCAAACCATCGCTACCTCTCGGTTATTCAAATTTTGTCAAATCTTTGCCAATTCTTGGAAAGTCGATATTTGAAAATGTAAGACAACAGGGCGTTCGTCTACTACTTGCCCCCTTAGCCGGGCCGGTCGGTCTCGCAGCATTTTCGACGATGCGGACTGGGGCCAACGTCGCTTTGCAAGGTCTTAATACTATTCTTAATCCGCTGCTTCCCGACTTGATGCGATTTTTACACGATCGGGACCAACCTCGAAGCGAGGCAGCCTTTGCAACCATATGGATAGTGGTCGTAGCCTTTATGGCGCCCGGTGTTGTCATATTGCAGACTTTCATCGAACCATTTTATATTTTCTGGACTCAAGGGAAGATTGATTTCGATCCACAATTATTTGCGATCCTGTCCCTTGGCGTTTTGGTTTACGCCGTTGTTCAACCGGCAATGGCAGTGGTAATTGGGAATAATTTGACAAAAACGCAGCTTGTAATTGCAGTGATTTCTGCAATCATTGTTTTTGCATTCTTGATTATTTCCGTGCCAATTATTGGGATACTTGGTGCTGCTGTTTCCTTATTGCTTGCTGAAGTTGTTGCAGCCGTGGGCTATAAAATCCATGCTCAGCGATGGCTTGCTGAAAATCAGTTAATTTGGCCTGGCAGGCCGTTTTATCTCGCGGTTGTCTCCGTGCTCATTGCAACGGTGTCGTTGACAGGCATGGTCATTGTGCCCGAGTATAAATTTTTGATATTGGGTTTATCTTTAGCTTTGTTTATTTGGAACCTATGGAGGTATTGGCAGGTTTTGCCAATAATTGCCATCGACAGCGCAAAAAACATGGCGATAAAAATACCCGGTATTAAAAAGCTTTTTTTTTTATCCTTTGTCTCGGGGGTTACCATTAAAAAATAAGGTGTATAACAGATTACCAGGATTAACTAGAGAAAGCCAATTAGGGAGGTAGGGAATGAGGACAGAACAGAGATGTAATCTTTAGTGTGGAACGAGACATCTTATTGCAACATTGAACATTAAGTGAAGTATTAATTATTGTTTTAAAAAAACATCATTGGATAATTTTGATTCTAAAATAGAATAAACAAATGGGAGGAGTGCCAGCAATTTCGATATTAACGCCCGTCTGGAATGGGCTTCCTTACATCAAAGAGTGTGTTGAATCTGTCTTAGCACAAGAGTTTCAGGATTGGGAAATGATTGTCGGTGACAATGCTTCCGATGATGGTACGAGCGAGTATCTGCAATCTCTTAGCGATCCACGCATCAAAGTTTTTCGGCACCAGAAAAATATGGGGGTATACAGGAATATTCATTTTTTGTTCAATAAGGCGAGCGCACCTGTTTATATGGGTTTATGCGCTGATGATTATTTTTATCCCGGTGGGCTTCAGAAGATCATGGATGAATGGAAAAAAGTAAATGACAACGTTGGTCTTATTACTTTCAATTGGAAGAGCAGGCAAATGAAGCAACACAAATATCAGCAGTTTGCCTACGAGGCATTACCTCAAACAATAAACGGGATCGACACAGTATTCGCATTTTTTCTTTTTGGAAATATTCCGGGCAATTTTTCCGAGGTATCTGCTAAAGTTTCCATTGTTGCTCCTGAGCATTACTTGTACGATATCAAATTTTCTGCAGACTTTGAATACTGGTTACGTCTATCGAGAACGAATAGTATTTTCCTTACCAATACCGAAGTTGTATACATACGCCGCCACGATCGTGTGGCTGCGACCTATGCGATCACAAAGGGAGAGTACCACGAAGAATCATATCACGTTTACGAACAAATCATTGATGAGCTTTCGCAATATTGCGATCGAAAAAAGCTTATCAATTTTTACAATATCGAATTGTGCTCTTATCATCTTCGCAGTGCGTTAAATTCGGCCGTGCGTGGACGATTCGAAGCGCTTCGATCATTTATACGATTAAAGTCTCCCATATTTTGGCAGTTTCAATTAATAAGATGTTTGCCTTTCGCGCTTTTCGAACAATTTCGATTTTCTGTTAGTATTAGGATTGCAAAAAGTATATTGAAAGAAGGCAGAAAGAAGGAAGCGAAAATCCGACAAGAACTCGTTAATCATGCTTAAATCAGCTAGACCAATCTTAGTAGGTTTAGCTGTTATCTTTATCGCGTTGGTTGCTGCGGAGGTCGCACTTAGAAAGATTTGGGGCCTGGGAGATATGACGGTACTGTTTCAGGCGGATCCTGCTTTCGAATACATTGCGCAACCTAATCAGAATAAGATTCGATTCGGCAACAAGAATATATATAACGAATACTCCATGAGGTCTCTGCCAATTAACGAGACAGACGACTGCGTAGTGCTGGGATTCGGAGACTCTGTTATAAATGGCGGCACTTTAACGGATCATGACAGCCTGGCGACAACAATTGTTGAGAACCGCATTTCAAAAGAAGTCGGAGGGGGATTTAGATTTCTAAATATAAGTGCCGGTAGTTGGGGTCCTGATAACTGTGCAGCTTATTTAAAGAAATTTGGATCGTTTGGCGCCAAGATGATCGTGTTGTTTGTAAGCAGTCATGATGCGTATGATAATATGACATTTGAAAAGGTTGTTGGCGTGCATCCCAACTACCCAGATAAAGCTCCAGCGCTGGCTTTGATTGAACTTGTGCAGAGGTATCTGGCACCAAAAGTTCTTGGAGCGATCAATGTTCCAGTGAATCAGCATGCTGATGCACTGATGATTAATAAGGACGTTCAAAAATTCAATCCGGGGTTTGAATTCTTCGTCAACTACTCCCGCATTCACGAAATTCCACTTTTAGTTTGCTTGCACGCAGAAACCAGTGAATTACAGAATAGAAGTTTCAATGAGGAAGGCAGGAAGATTTTATCCTATTGTGCAGAGAACAATATTAAAGTGATATCTGGATTGGATATTGGCGAAGAATTCAGCGATTTCCGAGACGAAATCCACATCAACGTATCAGGGCAAAAGAGGTGGGCAACTCATTTATATACAGCGATTTATCAAACAATTGATGGATGCCGGTAGCCAAATCTGCCGCCCTTTAGTATTTTTGTAGACGTTTTGCCTTTACAGGAAAATATGGTTCAACATTCCAGCTATATACCTCACTTAGATCTAAGGGATCGAACACGATTCGCCTTTCTTCGGCAGGTAATTCGCGGATCATGGATCGCACTTTTTCTCGCAATTACCTACCAGTTGATTTTTCATTCAGGAATTACAAATATCATCGGGATGGTAGCGGTGGTGTTTGGGTGGATGGTTGCATCAAAAGCGTTATTGAAACCGCGGTTGTTGCAGACGAAGCTGATGTCGACTTTTATACTCCTCGGTTTTGTATCAACACAATTCTATTTCCCCTTGCTTTTTACGACAATTGAAGGTAAGCCGTTGATATATAATTTGGAACTTCCCGAAGAAGTATTTCTCCATGCGAGTTTGTGTTTAGTAGTACTCGTGCTTGCCCATTCATTTTATCAATTCTTGATGCGAGTTACCCCTGACAGATCTGTATCGCTGTTGGGGAAAGTAGGCTTCTTCGACCCACCTACACATTCGCAAATATGGATTATGGGGATAATGGGAATGGCATCTACTTTCTATGTACACCTCGCCAACCCGGAAGCAGCACAGGGTGCGACCGGAGATCCTTCGGTAAAGGCGTTACAGGCATTGGCTCCGTTTATGTATGCGCCCTTTTTTATTCCTATGTCAAAATTGTTTGGGAGTAAGGAAAAGGTAGGTAAAATGTTTTCACTCCTTATTGCGGGTTATGCGATTTTATTATTTACTATAAGCATGGCTCAAAATAGTCGGGGTACTTTTATGTTTGGCTTGCTAACACCTGCGATTGCATATGGTCTCGGTCTGTTATTAGGAGTATTTAGAACGCGAATATTTACCTTACGGAATTTTGTGGTTGGAGGCCTACTCGTGTGGGCGTTGACCGGTCCATTCACGGATTTGGGAACGGCTATGCTTTTGGTACGGGATCAACGAAAAGACATTCCCCCATCAGAGCTCATCACACTGACGCTGGAGGCACTTGATGATAAAGAGGCCATTGAAGCACGCCGAAAGGATGATACGACCGAACCAATGGATTTTGATTGGGATGAACGATACCTTGATAATCTCTACACAGCCCGTTTTGCAAACATAAAATTTAATGACCTAAGTCTGAATACTTATTCCAAGGTGGGTATGTATGATCCAGATATGCAGCAGTTTTCATTGGATCAGTTGCTGGCTTCATTGCCTGGGCCGATACTGGAAATATTTAAACTTGATGTAGACAAAGAAACTTTACATGCGCTCTCATACGGCGATTATTTATATGTACTTTCTGGTGGCTACGGTACGCCTACTGGATGGCGGGTAGGACACATGGCTGGCACCGGTATGGCCACGTTTGGTTGGTGGTACCTCGCGATGTTAGCATTGATTATGCTTCCTGTATTTTATCTGGTTGATAAGTTCTTTCGACCCCGAAAAGATGAGGAAGCACAAGATTCTTCTGCCCCGGAAGATAAATTTAAGTTTAGTTTTTGCGGGATATTGATACTAACCCCGCTCTTCCAGTTCATGTTGCATGAAAGTGTGGTGGCAATAGTAGCTTACCTTATTCGCGGATGGATTCAGATCGTTCTATTATACTTAGTGATGTTTCATGTTAGTCGAACTATAAGTCGCGTCTTTGCTCGGCGCAAACGACGAATCAGGTTAAGCCCGAATTAGTTCGATGCATAAAAGGGCAAATTTATTCTATCTGATTCACAACGTGGAGAATAAGCGAACGGTCAAAGGTTATAAACGGACTCCACGAATACATTTTCGTTCTTTCATAAGCATTGGAAACAATCATTCAGGACCTAGCGACGTCAATAATCGTGTATTGCGCGATTATGGAATTCATAATTCAGCTGTCATTAATATGCCGGATGGACCTTTTTCATATATAAATCGACTCAAGGAATTTTAAGGTGGGGAAACTAAATGAAGTTATGCAAATCATCTTGATCGGTAACTATCCGCCAGACAAGCAGGAAAGCATGGAGCGGTTTGCCCAAATGCTTAGTACAGGATTTAACAAGGCTGGTGTAAAAACTGAAATTTGGAGGCCGGTGGCTGTGTTCGGATCCTTCATCAATACGACACGTGGTGTAGGCAAATGGTTGGGCTACGTCGATAAATGGATACTGTTTCCGATTATTCTTCGATGGAGACTCCGAAAGACTGGCTTGCGAAAATCATCCGTCCGATTCCACGTCTGTGATCATTCCAATGCACCCTATCTTAAGCACTTACCAACCGATCGTACTGTCATAACCTGTCACGATGCCCTGGCTATTCGAGGCGCCTTTGGATATGCCGATGCCTACTGTCCGGCGTCCCCCGCAGGAGTGATATTACAAAAATGGATTTTGCGCAGACTACAAGATGCTGGAACATTGATCGTCACTTCTTTATTAACCTATGATCATTTGCGGCAACTCTCTTCAAACCGAGATATTAATCGCAAGAACTGGCACATAATCCCCCTTGCATTTAACGCTGATTTTAAGAAGATACAAAAAGAGCAACGCGATAGCTTGATAACTGCAGCGGGTTTACAGCCAGGCATACCTTTTCTCCTACACGTTGGTTCGTCTCTCCTGCGGAAGAATCGTAAAATGCTAATTGATATGGTGGCGATACTAGAAGACACCTGGGACGGTAAAATATGTTTTGCCGGCGAAGCGGTGGAAAGTGAGTTGTGGGATTACGCAAAATCTAAAGGTCTGACAGAAAGAATTATCTCTGTGGTAAAGCCACGCCATGAAACTTTGGTAGCCTTGTATAATGCATGCGAAGCCTTTGTATTTCCCTCTTTTTCGGAGGGGTTTGGTTGGCCGGTAATAGAAGCACAAGCGTGTGGCTCATTAGTGATTGCTAGTGATCTTCCACCCATGCCGGAAGTCAGCGGTGGAGCTGC
>CAMLER010000152.1 GCA_946478915.1 uncultured Chryseolinea sp. | reverse complement strand
TTTTTAACCGTCGGCATCATTGCTGCTTTTTACTTCACCGCCTGGGCTTGTTCTGTTGCTTTTTAAGAGCATCGATTTCCCACTCATGCCTCTCGGTGAGCTTGGTAAGCTTCTCGATACTTTGTTCGAATCCGTCTAGCGTAGCCTGAAGCCGGTTGAAGAATCCTTTGACAAAAAATGTCAATATCCCGATAAATATTACAAGGATACCGGTAAGGACAATGGTTGACAAGTACCAGACTTCTGCCGGTGCTACCCCTGATTCTCTTATCTTTTCAAGTGTTTCCATTGATCTTTGATTTCAAGGTAGGCTAAAGGTACGCCGAACGCTATTACTTTTACCAGGTTAAACCCTATACCTTCGTCACGGTAGAATAACACGAAATAAAGGAAATCCGCTATAATAATTCCGAGAAACAGATTTAAGAGCCAATTGGGCGTATTATCACGTATGCGGATGCAGGTAGCGTATGAGATTGCAATCACATGCTCAATGATAAAATAGACATACCATTGAATTGATAACTGCATGTCGGAGAAAAGAAAGCCAACTTTCTGAGGGAAGTCATCTCGCCACAACCGGAAAAGGGTGCTTATGACAAGTGAAGAAAAAAGTAACCAACCCCTAACCATCAGTAGGGGGGCGGCTCACCTCCAGGCTTACCGGTTAATGTGTTCTTAATCTTTTTCGGATGCCCTAAAATGAAATTCAGGACAACGTATATAGGCTGATTCTGATAGTACTCCTCTAACGCCTCTTCATGTTCTTCTCTAGTCTGGAAGTCCTGTGGTTTGGGTTTTTTGTTTTTCTTCTTCATAAAGTGTCAGCATCAATTTAACAAATTCGGTTGACTGTTCAATTTGTTGCGTAAATCTACGATAAAGCAAAACAACGATTAACCCGAGAAGCACTACCAGCCCGATCAGACAGTATACCAATACGACTAATAATGTCTCCGCCTCCATGAATCATAAGTTAACTTTTTTACCGATAACGCAACGCTGTTTTGGAGTAGTAGAATTATACTATTCTTTCTTGCCCCAGATCTTTTTAATAGCGCCCACAATGGCTTGAAACTCCGCCTCTGATACGTGTCCATCCTGTGCCGCTGTAATTATCACATTGAGCGCATCCCGAACCTTTGTGGTTCTATAGCTCAGGAAAGCAGTCACACCCACAAGACCCAAAATCATCCAGATAGCGCCGGAATACTTTTCGTAGAATCCCCAAAACCCGGAAGGTTCCTGTACAACAACCGTGTCGGGAGCCTGCCCGAACACAACCAAGCTCACGAGCATAAGAGAGAAAATAATAATACTTCTTTTCATATAGTTTAGTTTAAGTTATTCAAAATCGGGGTGGCAATGGTTAGAATCATGCGCACCCCTGCTTGTACACTCACCTGACCGTCTGTCAGGAGTATTTTTTAAGTTCTTTAGAAATCTGTTCAGTCTCTTTTCCAGTACCTTTTCAATCGCATCATTGAGTACATTAGCCGGATAAATGCTTTCGTTAAACCTTCTGGTTTTCTTAATCCCCATCCAACAAAATTATTCTCACCCGCACATTCTTTCCTGGTAAATTACCTCCCTGTACTTCCGGCTGATATACAAAGTCGTGACCGGTGTACAATATCATCTCCGTTGTATCCTTCAAAGTCATCAACTTAACCGTTGGCAGCGTCGCACATTTGGGACAAGGCTTTTCACTCGCGCATCCTAAAAGCAATATAAAAGCAAACCATCTCATGGAGTCACAACCATACCATCAAAAACTATCGCTGTACGATCAGGGGCCGCAGCGGTGTTCTGTGTCTGTAGTTTAACCTCTACGGTACAATCCGTACACGTTCCCCCGGAGAAAGCCGCTGATGTGAACACTAATTCACGCGATCCAGCCACACACGGATTTGCATCTGAGCTAGATCCTGTGTTTTCGTATAGATCCACGTCCTCCGTTTCTACCGTTGCATTGCTTGAATTTTTAATCGTTATTCTGGCAACCGCTCCGTTATCACATTTCTCTGCGTACACTTCAATCTTTGATCCAGTGAACTCATACGTAGCAGTTGCGTTCAAAGTGACTGTATAGGTAGCATCGTTATTGGTGTAACCTGTTTTGAAGTTAGGAGCGTATATCCATCCGGTAGATTTCGTAAAATCAGTGTCATTAATAATCCCGTCACTCACTCCCTGAACTGCGTTGTAACCTGCTACCCACGGATCAGGATCGTCATAGTCGTAAGCACCCCTATCAACACCAGCCCCAATAGCGGCTATGTTAATCGTAGTTCCTTCGTGGCCTGTGAATGAGCTTAACCCTGTGTTTCGTGCGGGTGATCCTGATTGAAGTAAAAAAGCATGACCTCCAATGACGTCAGGATCTCCCCCTACAAAGAGCGGATCTTGTGCGGTGTATGACGGGTGATAAGGAGAGGTTGTCTTCATGATGTAAGACTGATTGTCCCCTATGTTGTTACCCTGCCAATTAATTACCACCCGACGCCAGTAGATATTATTTCTTAATGGATCTAAAGGTGAAAGTTCGTAAGTACGGTAAGAACTATTCGCCGAATTGGTTACGTCTGAAGATGCGAATGTATTGTTGTACCAGTTTATTCGTCGGCCACCTGGGATAGTTCCGTTTTCAGTTTCGTGGTAAGCATCTGAGGTGGCGATATTCCATGTGACGTTATGGTGTACACTACCGCCGCCGCTGGACTGATCGAAATAGATTGCCGACATGCCCCCAACGTCGTTTCCATCCGGTGGTGGAACATCATGGATCCAGTTGTGATGAATTTGAAGGCCGTTAAGATTCGCCGACCCGTGCGCGTAGGTTCCGCCAAGATCCCAGCATGTTCTTCCGAAATCTCCAATGTCGTTGTAAGCGATCTCGACGTTTAAGTGCTGTCCGCCAGGGGGATAATTCACCCAGCCGAAATCTACTCCACCCCGACCGAGGACACGCATAGTGTTCCAAAGTATTTTTTGCCCTCCATCGGTTGCGTACAAGTTTACAGGACATCCCCAATTACCCTCGTAGTTGATGTACTCGAAAAGGTTGTTTTCTATCCGGCAATTAGGCCCTGCCCAAATCGCTGTAGAAGAACTGTACTTGAACTCGGAATTTTTCACCACGTTATCCGGGCCGATCATGGTCATCCCTACCTTTCGTGGTATACCAAATCCTGGATGCGACTGCTGGAGATCAGCTACACCGTGATTCATGTACTTAGCCCGTATGTTATCGACCACTATATTGGCGCTTGTCGCACTTGCTATAACAGGCTCGCATCCGATGAAATGAAGTCCTGTGATAGTGACGTTGGAGGTTCCGCGTAAATCGAAGCCGTAGTTTCTGGCCTTGTATTCAAGTCCTGTTGGTGTTCCTCCTCCGGTCTGCCAGAAGTATAAAGTGTTTGTACCTGGATCATAAAACCACTCCTTGGGATTGTCGAGCAGGCTTAATTTGCCCATGACGAAATAGTTTTTCCTGAACCTTGCATCTCCGCTAATCCCTGTAGAAGTAGTAGCTGCAGCCATTGTTACCTGATTACCGGAATGCGCAGTGATGTTCGAGTTGAACGCCCGGAACCATCCTTGCGTGAATATTCTGGCCCCTGTCAAGTTGCCCCACGTTCCTATTGCTAACATCGGATCGGTAATTGAGGTTGCCCCGATTGACTGACCTGTTACGTCTCTGTAATTTCTTAACTTGGATTGATCGAAATAATCATCCATTGAAAGCCGGTCAGGTTCGCCAGCTTCGAAAACCATCTCACCGTCTTTAAAAATCTGATTGGCTAGTAAGGTTGTGTTGGAAGTTATTGAAGCATTGTAGAAAGTAGCAATGTCAACCGGAAGGGTAATTGTCTTTTTATAGATTGATCCGGAATGAACCGTCCAATCCGAGTTACCTACTAGCTCCAATCCTGAAACAATAACTGTCTCCCCTGGGAAAGGTCGTATCTCGACTGACTTGCCTGTAATGACTATAGTCTCTCGATAAGTTCCGCCACGTACACCGATAATATCCCCATTGTTTGCTGCGATCACCCCGCCTCCTATACTCGTACTCGCGTCACCTGGTTGATCCCCAACAATGACGTCAAACTGTGGTAACTCAGGTTCCGGCAATGCTTCTGGAGGAGTTACAGATTGATTTGTTATAGCTGAAACTTCACGCGTTCCTGTGGTGCTCAATGTTGATCCACTGTTTGGGTCGTATGATATTGTAATAGTCTCACCCGAATCGACAGAACGATTCATGACGAATACCGGTGTAGAGGTTCCGCTGTTGGTTACAGATTCAAGTATGACCGCCCCGCCTGAAGCAGTGACCGTCCAACCGTCACTAGAGAGCAACACAGGCTCAGAGAATGTCAGGTTTATATTCGTTGGTGGTGTGTTGGTGATGATCGCAGAAGAAAGCGTAATCGGAATAGTAGCGGTTGGCCCTTGCCTGATTACCCCTGTGACAAATGAACCATTGTAGTACAATTCTACTTCCTGTAAATTTTCCGGGTTGAAGGTTCCTGTTATGACCCAATCATCCGGGAAGGTCATTGTATGCGTTCCGTCGCCGGTTACTGTGATTGTGATTTTACTGTCCGCTGTGTGGCCGGATCCAGCCATTAACAACTCAGTGTCCGCACTCATGGTGAGCGTGTATTTCTTGTGTACTTCCGGGCCGAATGTTAGTTCAAGATTGGAGAGCACGCCAGCGTTTGTTGGGCGTGTTGCTGTGGATGAAAGTTTTTCAGGTGTGACCGCGCCTGCTGAAATCTTTGGAGCTGTGATAGCACCATCTTTGATTTGTGAACCTGATATCTGCGTCTGTGCCGCGCACCCGACTGCGAGTAGGAAAAGAGGAAGGATTAATATTCTCATGTTGCTTTTCTATAATCTGCCAGTAATGAATCGCTGCCTATGGTTGAAGTAAGTGTGATTGTAGATCCTGAAATTGAATAGTCCGCCGGCGCAACCTGTCGTAGTCCGTTCCTGAAGAGTTTTAAACTCCCTGCCGCTGGTGTGTTCGCTAAACTGAAAGATGTACCCGAACCGCTTGGGACTTCGTTCTCTACAAATTGATTCTGATTGGCGTTAATAACAGCTTTAAAATGATTAATATCCGCCGCACTCCAGATCCTTCTTTCATCGGAAGTGGGTTGACTTGAATCGTGATCTGGTACGGTTATCAGTGCCATTATTCTTTCTTTTCTACGGTTGTTTCTGTTGTCACAGGCTCATCTTTTTTTATAGTCGTTGTCGTGGTGACTACGATTGGATCTTCCTCAAGGAAGTCAGGTATATTATTCTTATTGGCATCAGCTCCCCATATCCCGACAAAAAGAACAACCAACTGAACCACCGCAGTAATGACGTTGTAAATCGGTTTCGCATCATCAGCCACAAGAATAATTTGTAAGACTGCCGCCATGCCCTGAACAGTGTCTTTAATTTTATTCCAGTTGCTTGCTTTAGTCCAGAAGCTCATAATTTTATCCTAACAATCCATATCCTACATACAAATCAGCGCGTGACGAACTGTGTTCTGCTACTACTGTAATGCATACTTTCTCACCTCTGAATGAAATACTCGGGTATCCTAAAATTCCTGTACTATCCGCGGCATAAGATTGGAATACCTGACTTTGATTTTTCCAATCTGTCTTATCGGCGATGATATCAGCAATTGGATTACCTGAAGAAAGTACAAGTCTGTTTATAGACCTGTCCCCGAAGACAACCGCTAATAAACCATGTGGACTCATTGCCATGTCTGCCATACAAACACCGCCGCCCATTCCTGTAGCGAAAGGACCTGACCATGTAGCAGCTCCATCAGTGGAAATGAACAAATGGAGTCCGACTAAAACCTCTGACCTAGACAAAATGAAATATGTGTTTTTTGCCACTTTGCAAATACAGGACTCTGTGTAAGCCGCTGTATTGTCACCAGACCACACGTTAATTTTACTCCATGTTCCCCCGGCGTCACGTTTGAAAACATTAACCTGATAAGCTGTGGCCGCTGTGTTGTATTCATATTCACAAACAAGATATTCTCCGTGGTTGTCACCCCTGATTACCTTTCCGTAGAATGAATATCTATCTGTATCTGTGGTCATCGACACACCCGATCCGAAAGTCTGCCCTACCAGTTTATCAGTAGATGTAAACCTTAGCAGGTCAATAAACGGCCCGGTTGTATGGGTGAACCTTGCAAGGAAAATAGCTATATCGGTTCCGTCAATTTTACCAGTGCTTACATTTCTTAAGTCGTATGTGCCATCCGTTAGCACATCTACTGGTGAGGTCACACTGAGATCCGATGGATTGAATTTGAAGTTTACAATCTTACCATTAGCTAAGTGGTTGGTTCCGCTTCTTACATTAATATCCCATCCGGGATTATTCCAGAATGACCCACCGAAAGCTATGTACCTTGTGTTACTTGGATCAGCATTAAAAAAGCTGATAGACTCGTATGTGGGGCTTAACTTGGTTGTCCCTATACTGATGCTGTTTGCAGTACCGAAGTCATAAGAGGAACTGTTGCTACTTGCAAGTGAAGCAGTGAACGGCCACCAGCTAACGATAGCCGCTGCGTACCAACTCAATCCACTAATAGTAAATGGCGCACCAGCGTTGTACAGTTCCGTTACCTCTGAAGAAGTCAAGACTCTGTTCCACACGGCGAGGTCGCGCATTGACCCACGATAACGGGTAGACGAAGAATCAACCCGAGAAAGAATCATTCTATTGTTAGCATCGTTTCTTGCGCCGGTGTAGGTTCCGGTCATGAACTTATTGGCTGTGGTGTCCTCCACACCATTGAGGTACATTTTAAATCCAGATGCCGCCTCTGATCCACTGTAGGTAATGACAACGTGATAAGAACGGCCCCTCAAAAATCTGTTGGTTGACTCTACTGTAATAAAGTTCGATCCATCGGTGAAGATTGAAAAGTTCAGTCGTTGATTCCTTGAGGTTGGCGTCATGTCCTGCGCGAGTGTTTGCAAAACATATTGCTGATTTCCACTGCCAGTCATTTGAACACCGAACACCCTGGTAGCATTTGTACCTAAATTATGTTGATGCAGCCATACACTCCAACTCATTGCTTTATCTACTGTCGCGTTACTTGGTTCTAATGCTGTTTGCCTCGCAGACACGCGGGCATGAGCATCCAAACCAAAGACAGCACAGTTGCGGTCTATGGGAACGGGCGTAGGAACTCTTTCAGCTAGTAAACCTATCATTGGCCGAAATTTTTACACACCACACGATAATTACTACCGATCTTTTTAATCGATATGAGATACAAGTCCCCAGATGTTCCAGATAGTGGGCAGGTGTTATCTCCCGACGCTACACCTTCCGAAACGCATAATGAAGTTGCCGGGAAAGTGAAGGTTGAAGTAGCCGCGTTTAATGTTACTTCTAACGTAATATCATCCCCCGTATAACTTATAGTGAAAGTGCGTGTAGCTGAAGAGGTTGTAAGCGTGTGTTTGATGGCTGTTAAGTCCATCGATGCCGCATCTGTTAATGCTGTGGCGGAGTTGACAAGTTTTTGAAGTAGTGCTTCGAAAGCCGCGTCAATGTCTATTACAGGAGTAGCCCCACCGGTTGAAGTAATACGGTTGGAAGTTCCGGTTACAGAGGTGACGGTCCCACCTCCTCCACCTAATTCGGATACGTCAACCTGTTTGTTAACTCCACCTTGAACTATCTCAGCTTTTTCGGTCCCTGCCAGTGGAAGTGTGGCCGCTGGTAGTTGAGTAATTTTTGCATCTGGCATAATATTTCTATTCTAAAAGTCTAAAGTCATCATCTTCCAATAATCTAAAACTGCCATCCTCTAAAAGTCTGGCGCTCTCTTCTGGGCCGGTTTCAGCTTCAGCGTTAAGTGTGAAGTTTACCGGCTGGTCATTTAGAGTAAATTCTATCGCTTCGCTCATATGCACTTAATTGGTCCGTAAGCAATTAAAACCGTATACCCTCCTGATAATAAATATTCAATCTCGTAGTAATACCTTCCCCTTTCAATGTCTGTATCTGCCGCGGGCGCATTCAGTAAAATCTCATTTGAGTTGCTTGTGGACAAACTTAGGTTATCCGAATCCCAGTCTATCACCTGATAGCCTCCTTCTCTTTCCTCCCAAACTTTAAAAGTAAATCCAGTAGCTAAGGTAAAATCCCACGGATCACCGTTGATGTCTACAAAGGCGTGGCGCTTGTTTAAAATAGCCTTCCCTTTGTAAAAGAAAAGCTCTTTCTCGTTTGCGATATATTCGTTATGAATGTCCATGCCTGCATGAGTCGCACCCGCAACCTTTATGATGTTTGCCTACTCCGGTAATATGAAATCCTGTCCCTGTTCTCTTTGTACTTCCGCACTCACAGTCGTATAGTGGATACGTTGTACAGTTGTCTTCCAGGAAACTTACTAGCTTATCTTTCTTGGTTTGTGCCCACATTTTTGCATCCCTAATGAGGTTTGCCATCTCCGCGTCACTGGCTGCCCGTGAGTTATCCTCTTCATGAACCCTTAACCCAGAAGCATGGGTTTTAAAATTCGCTTTCGGCAACCAGAACTGATAAGCCTGCCAGGCAAGGAACGGTTTCACGTAAGTCATTAGGGTTGTATTGTCCGCACTTAATGCGTTCGGATTCTGACTGACTAACTCAGCAACCAAAGAAGCGCCTATAATCATTTCGAGCATTTCCTGAGACCGTTTAATAGGGTTATCCAGTTCAGTTTCATGGACGTTCTGCGAAATGTCCGTTTCCTGTTTTAAATATTGGTAGTTGATGAGCTTAGCCATGTAGTTCTTTTACTTTTTCGTTAGCCCATGTCATCATATCACTTCCGCCCCACGCATAATACGCAACTGCTTCGCATGAATTACCCCACTCCTTAGCAGAGTGTACCGCGTTCTTACTTAAAAACCTGCTTAGTCTCCGAATTTCCTTCGGCCCAAGTGGTTTACCGTCGAGAATTGCCTGTGAAATCACCTCTCCAGCCTTCCCGGTACACCTTTTCCCTATTTTGTCCTGCCACTCTAAGGCTCTTTTCACGTTTTTCTTCGCCGCCTCCGGGTAGGAATCAAAATGAAGGTTTAAAATCCTGTTTTCTGCTGGTAAAATTGGTTCTTCAGTCTCCGTTTGAGGCTCAACAGGTGCCACAACTTCATCCAGTTCAATTTCTGTATGGTCTTTAATCCACTTCCTTCGTTCTTCCGGCGTTAATTCAGCCCAAACTTTATCTTCGATTGTATTTTCCTCTGGATAAGGGTTGTAATCGACTATTGTTATAGTTTTTGTGTAAGGTGTGGCCCTGTTTCTAAGTAAATTCTGGTAGATGTTGATTAAAAAAGACTGCGGCCTCACCGCGCGTTGCTGCATTAATCTGACCGCTGGCCTGATTTGTTCCCCGGAAAAGTTATTAGTGTCCTGAATATTTGCCAGAACCCCAGGGACTTTAGTAGCAATGGTTATTTTTTTAATCGCGTGCTCATCCTGCACCCTGAAAAGATCCGGATTCCCTGAGTTCGGAAACGCTTCTAATGAAGGGTGCTCTTCTTTATTGTCGCCCCACATGGCTAAAATACGGTGCCTGTTCTTAGCTCCGGCGAAATTTGTAGTCATTTCCTTGTCGAACAGCTCCCCTTTGGTATACTCCTCAGTGTCGTTCTTCTTTACCCCGCTCGTATCATTGGGGTTTCCGATCATCTTCATGATGGTATCCTGCAGG
>CAMLER010000151.1 GCA_946478915.1 uncultured Chryseolinea sp. | reverse complement strand
GCAATAATTTTCTTTTTTTCGTGAAGAGATCGATTTGAAGTTGTGCAAGCATCAACACCAACAGGATTATGAACAAGCACCGAAATGCTAATAACAAAAATTCGTTGAGGCGGATGGCCTTAAATTGACGAGTACTTGTTTCATCCAGGTGTCTGATGCTCCCAAATTTTATTACGTTTCCCTGCTTCCGGCTTAAAAGATGGATGCCGATCGGGATGATCAGACCAGCAAGGCCCCATAGCCATATAGCATTTGTAAACTGCATCAGCGAAAAATGGATTTTCGAACTCTCAAAAAATTGCGCAAAGATTTTTCAAAGGGATCGCTCAAGAGGATCAATTGGTAGTTAATCTGTTTTTCATACAACGTCAACCGTGACTTAGACATCCAATCCGATACACGCTTGACGTATTGCTCCCTGAGTAACGCAGTGTCTACACGAACTGAGGCTGACGTCTCGAGATCCTGAAAAACGAAAGACCCGTCAAAATCAAGGTTAATTTCCTGGTCACCCATAAGATGAAATACGATAACTTCATTCCGCCGGGTTTTTAAACGCGAAATAAAGTTTAACAGGTCTTTGTCAGCATCATAGAGATCTGTCATGAAAATGATCATTTCTTTTCCATGATGATCAAATAAATGCTCAAGATTTTTTGCCTGGCTCCAGGTTCCTCCAGACTCCACTTTTATCAGCTCGTTTACAAATCGGAGGAATTGCTGTTGCTCAAATCGGGGTCTGACTTCGTGGATATTTTTGTCGTTGATTGTGAACAATCCAAAAGTATCACCTTGTTTTCTGGCAAGATATGCCAGGGCTGCGGTCAGGATTTTTGCATACTGAAGTTTGCTGATTTTATTCTCCTGGTATGACATCGAACCGCTGGCATCGATCATAAATTTAACCGTAATGTTCGTCTCAATGTCGGCCTGCTTGATGTAATATCGTTCGGAACGTGAATAGATTTTCCAGTCGAGCTGGCGAATGTCATCACCGGGTTCATAACTTCGATACTGATTGAATTCCTGAGCTGCTCCAACGGATTGACTCTTGTTGCTCCCACTCATGAATCCCTCAACAACTACGCGGGCTATCAGTTCCATGCCGCTCACGGAGTTGAGGATTTCAGGATTAAGCAATTCTTTGATCTGTGAATTCATTTGGAGTCACGAAATGATGAAACAGACAATCAGATAATTTTGTCCCTCATTGAGATAGACGCTATTATCTTTTCAATGACATGATCCGGCGTGACGCCTTCAGCCTCAGCCTTAAAATTCATCAATATACGGTGTCGCAAAACGGGGAAGGCAACATTAGTGATATCATCAATGGTCACAGAAAAGTTGCCCCGAAGCAGCGCGCGTGCCTTGGCTGTTAAAATCATCGCCTGGCCCGCCCGTGGTCCTGAGCCCCAACGCACCCATTCCTTGACGAATGGCAGATGAGTATGGTCTGGCCGTGTATTGCGCACCGCAGCACTTACGAGATCTATCAAGTCACCGCTGATGTGAACATCGCGGACGAAACTTTGCGCCTGCAAGATATTTGGCCCGTCGATTACTTTTTCTACTACAAAATTCTTGTTGCCCGTTGTGGTTTCGAGGATCAGGCGCTCGTCAGCAGCAGAAGGGTAATCAATCTTTATATAAAGAAGAAAGCGGTCAAGTTGTGCTTCCGGCAGGGGAAAAGTTCCAGCCTGTTCGATGGGATTCTGCGTTGCCAGAATAAAGAACGGTTTATCCAGCCGATACGTTGTGCCTGCGTAAGTCACGGCGAATTCCTGCATTGCCTCAAGCAAAGCCGATTGTGTTTTGGGCGAAGTACGATTTATCTCGTCCGCGAGAAGGATATTAGCGAAGATTGGCCCTTGATTAAATTTGAAGAATCGTTTACCTGTCGCATGATTTTCTTCCAGAATTTCTGTTCCTATGATATCGGCTGGCATCAGGTCGGGCGTAAATTGAATTCGTCTGAATCGCAGATCAACTGCCTCAGCCAGCGTACGGATCATGAGGGTTTTCGCCAGGCCAGGCACACCTTCAAGCAGGGCGTGTCCTCCGGCCAGAAATGTTATCAGGAGTTGATCGATAGTCTCGTCCTGTCCAACGATCACCTTCTTCATTTCCTGCTTCAATAATGCAAGCCTGGCGATTATCTCGTTGACGTGCTTTGCTACTGACTCTAGTTCGGCTTGCCGGTGATCCATGTTAATATTTTCGATATGGACTGATTACATCTAATTGGTTCAAAAAGAAATATTCTTACTCGATTCTGCCAATCAATTCTCTGTAATTTATCAAAACCTTAAGAAATACCCGATTGAAAGTGACCAACGGACAAAAGGATGGTAGAGTTGAAAAAGAAGTTACCTACGATAAAGTGAGCCTAACCAAATTGACGGGAGAAAAAATCGCAGGTCGCTTGTCAAACTTTGCTTATACCGTAATCCTCCGGTTGCGCGCCGTTGTTTCCCAGTGTTTTACTACCCGCCGGTTTTCTACTATGGTAGTCTTATCGTACAAAGCCACCGTAGGACAAATGTGATAAGGGATACCGTAAAGAATATCTCCTATCTGAAATTGTTCACCATCCTTCACAGCAAAAACCATGTGTTCTTCGCTATGTCCGATCGGCTGAAGGTCTTTTGCATTTATAAAAAAGACGCGCTTCTCTAAAGCGTTTTCAGACGCGATAGCCTTGTGACCGAGATCAACGCAGATAACATTAGCCGAAGGCTTTGAGATAACCCGTGTAACAACCAGCGCCGCCGGCAGGTAATGTTGTTCTACGAGAATTTCTTCGTAAGTCTTATCCCAGTAAACAAAAGTGCCAGGGGAACATTCTATGTTCTTACGCTTGGAATGAATGGAGAAGGTAGGCGTACCACCGGCAATGATGGTTAAGTCTTTGTTCACTGAAGCTTTGATTTTTTGCCTTAACAATTCTACTCTCGAGAACGATTCATCACAGCGCTGCTTTCGAATTCTTAGATCTTTATCGCGAATGTGGCCGTCATACGCGTGCAATCCAACGATCTCTACCCCTGGAAGATTTTTGCAGTGTTCAAAAAGTCCCATGGCGTCCTCCGGTAAAATTCCCGTTCGATTCATCCCGACATTAAGATCGATGTACATGGCAAGTGGAGTCTGCTCCGCCGAAAAAATTTCAGAAAGGTGAGACGCTGTCCCGGGATTATCCACCAGACATGAAAATCTGGTTGCAGGAAATTTTTTTGTCAACGTGAGCAGCCGGTTTGCTTTCGGACCTACCGGCTGATAGGCGAGTAATACGTCGGGTGCTTCAATCGAGGCCAGCATTTCTGCCTCCGAGATCGTGGCACATTTGAATTTGTTTATTCCCGCCTCCTGCATCATGGCGGAAATTTCCGGCGATTTGTGAGTCTTGATATGTGGCCTCAAACGCGACACATCATCGATACTTGAGACGAATGTTTGTATATTTTTTTTTACCCGGTCAATATAAATTACAATTGATGGGGTATCGAGGGCTTCGACATTGGTGATCTCATACCATGGGGCAGTTGACATGTCTCGAGTTGTTTTTTATGATGGTGCCCGCAATTCAAATATCGCTTCAATCTCAACGGGGATATTATCAGGTAAGGAACCCATTCCTACCGCGCTGCGCACACCCACACCGTTGTCTTCTCCCCAGATAGCCGCGAACAACTCACTGCATCCATTGATTATAAAAGGGTGACGCTCAAACTCAGGAACACAGTTTACCATGCCCAGTACTTTTATCACACGCTTGATCTTGTTTAAACTTCCAAGGTTTTGCTTTAAAGTAGCAAGAATAGCAAGACCCACCTGCCTGGCGGCCAACTTACCCTCGTCGATTGTTAACTCCCTACCTATACGCCCAATGATCAGCGACCCATCATCTTTTGTTGTACCGTGGCCTGATACATAAGCAAGATTTCCCAGTACCAGGAACGGTTTGTAAACGCCCTTCGGCGTTGGCGCAGGTGGCAGCCGTAGCCCTAACTTTTCGAATTGTTGATCTGGCGTTATCTGCATAAAAAGTGAATTGAAGCATTAAGTGATAAAAGCGTCAAGGATCATAACGCCAATGATTCCCACAATGGCGACGATCGTTTCCATTAACGACCACGACTTAATCGTATCCTTGATGCTAATATTGAAATATTCCTTAAAAAGCCAAAACCCGGAATCATTTACGTGGGAGAACATCAAACTGCCTGCCCCTACGGCTAGCACCATAAGATTAGGATCTACGCCTGGCTGATCCAATAATGGCAACACAATTCCTGCAGCGGTTAGTCCTGCAACTGTCGCAGACCCTACGCACACACGAATAACGCAAGCAATCGTCCACCCAAGAAGCAAAGGGTGAACATCCAGACCATTCAGGAGTACGGCAATCTCGGCGCTTACCCCACTGTCGACCAGGATTTGTTTTAATGAACCGGCGCCACCCATGATCAATAGCAGGATTGTGATATCTTTTACGGCTTCAACATAGATATCCATTATCCGTGTCATCTTCATGCCCATCCTAAGACCGAGCGTATAGGTGGCAACTGCCAGCGAAAGTATCATGACGATTGCCGGATCGCTCAGGAAAAGGATCAGAGTTCTTAAAATGTTATTTTCGATAGCAACCATCGTCAGCAACGTCGTTGCTGCGAGCAGGATGACAGGCAATAAGGAAGAGAATATGCTCACGGCAAGACCCGGAAGTTGTTCGTCGGGAAGATCTTTCGACTTGAAGGTGGACAGCATCGGCGCTTTTATATTTTTCAGAGAGCGCGCGAATATGGGGCCTGCAACAATGGAAGTAGGAAGGCCGATCAATATTCCATAGAACAAGGTAGTTGCCATATCGGCGTTGAACTGCGCAACGAGGGCTGTGGGCGATGGATGTGGAGGCAGAAAACCGTGTGTGACGGAAAGCGCCGCCAGCATGGGAACCCCGATATAGATAACTGGCAGATTGTATCGTTGCGCTACTGAAAAAATTAAGGGGACCACCAGTACAAATCCAACATTATAGAACAACGGTATGCCTATTATAAAGCCTGTGATCAGTAATGCCCACTGAATTTTATTGGCCCCAAACATATTCATCATCCCACCCGCTATACGCTGAGCTGCGCCG
Source organism: uncultured Chryseolinea sp. (assembly GCA_946478915.1). Next base: position 4,629 of record CAMLER010000151.1, on the reverse strand, counting down.
CTTTCTGCTGCGAGCTTGCCAAGCATGGCTCCCGTTACAACCACAATGATGAGTGAGCCGAGCATGTCGCCCATTCCTTTTTGTACTGATCCAATAATTGCGACCGGCTCGACGCCTAGCAAGAATCCGGCAAGGATAGAAACGACGATGAATGCCAGGAAGGCATTAATCTTAAAGTACGTTATGAGGAGAACAAGAATGCCAATGCAGAGAAAGATGAGCAGTAAGGTCATGCGTCAACAGGGTTGGTTATAGGGTTGGTATCTGACGAAAGTATGAAAAATCCGAGGCTGAAGGATGCCATTCGAATAAATATGCCCTAAAATTTGTCGGGCACCTGGATTATTCTCACAACAATTTCATGCGGATCTCCATCCTTATCAAGTAGGCTGAATCTAACCATTGGATTATCCCGCTTTACATTGCTTTCAACGTGTACGATCTGGTTGTTCTCAAGATGTTTTTCCAGGTCTTTTTGAAGCAGGTATAATGCATTCGCAAAATGTACTTCCAGCGAACTAGGATTGTAAGATGAAGTCTTCATTGGTTATGGTTAGGAGTTGAATAGGGTGGAAGTTTCAGGTTCACGCATTATCTCCCAATACGCTTCCAAAAGTATTACCACCGTATTAGTGCAGAGGCCCAGGTAAAACCACTGCCAAAGGCGGCTAAACAAATTAAGTCATTTTCTTTGATTTTACCCTCAGCCCAAGCTTCGCTTAACGCTATTGGTATGGACGCAGCGGTAGTGTTACCATAGCGCATAATATTGTTATAGACCTGCGCGTCGGAAAGCCCCAGCTTCTCCTGGATATATTGACTGATGCGAAGATTCGCCTGATGAGGCACAAGCAACGAAATATCTTCCGCCTTAAAACCATTCAATTGCAAAGCTTCCTCAATAACTTCTTTGAAACGGACAACGGCGTGCTTAAACACTTGATTTCCATTCATTACAACTTTATATGTGGACGTATCCAATATTTGTTCGGCCTGTCTTACTTCCTGAGGCCTGCTGCTGCCGGGATCCTTTACATATAACTCTTCCGCATACCGGCCGTCGGAGTGTAAATGAGTGGAGAGGATACCCTGTTTGTTTGATGCTTGGAGAATACAAGCGCCGGCGCCATCTCCAAAAATTACTGCCGTGTTCCGTCCGCGGGTCGTTATATCGAGCGCAGTTGATTGAATTTCTCCACCGACAACCAAAATCGTTTTGTACATACCGGTTTTGATAAACTGATCCGCGACCGACAGGGCATAAATAAATCCGGAGCACGCATTGCGGATATCCAATGCGGCAATGCTACCGTCAAGTCCGAGTTCTCGCTGTAACAAAACGCCTGAGCCCGGGAAAAAATAGTCTGGCGTTATGGTAGCGAATACAATGAAGTCGATATCTTTTTCGGTTAGCTTTGCTTGAGCAAGCGCCATGCGTGTTGCTTTCGCAGCCATGTTTGCCACCGTATCTTTTTCCGGATCGATCCACCTTCGTTCCCTGATACCCGTCCGTTCCACAATCCAATCGTTGTTGGTATCCATTTTAGTGGAAAGATATTCGTTGGTGATCACCTTTTCAGGAACATAATGACCTAACCCGACGACCTTTGAATAATGCATGCGGTGATAATTAGCAAATTGATGAAGGAATACGAAAGTACGAGAAAATCACGGGTTATCTATACAACAACGTTGACGATTCTGCCCGGTACGACGATAACTTTCTTTGGCGTTTTGCCGTCAGTCCATTTTTGCACGACCTCCGATGCCAAGACAGATTTTTCAACATCCTCTTTGGGCGTATCGAGTGCAAAAGTCATTTTCGCCCTAACCTTGCCGTTGATTGATATTGGATATTCGAAAGAGCTTTCAACGAGGTACTCTTCCTTGTGCGGAGGAAATGACGCATTCAATATAGAATCGCTATGACCTAATTTTTCCCAAAGTTCCTCTGTGATATGGGGAGCATAGGGCGATAGAGCGATAATAAGGGGCTCCAGAATAGAACGCTTGTTGCACTTCAATGCAGTCAGTTCGTTGCTGCATATCATGAATTCACTAACAGTGGTGTTGAAAGAATAGTGATCGATATCATACTCCACTTTCTTCAATGCCTTGTGCAATGCTTTCAATTCTGCTTGCGTCGGTTGTTCATCGCTAACTGAAAACTCGCCCGCAGTGGTGTGGAAGAGATTCCAAATGCGCCTCAGGAATTTAAATACTCCATCGATACCGTTGGTGTTCCAGGGTTTGGAAATTTCTAACGGGCCAAGGAACATCTCGTACATGCGTAGTGTATCGGCACCGTAGTTTTCGATGATATCGTCGGGGTTAACGACATTGAAATATGATTTGCTCATTTTTTCAATGCCGGCTCCGCAGATATATTTTCCATTCTCAAGAACGAACTCAGCGGTTTTATATTCTGGTCTCCAACGTTTGAAACCATCGATATCCAATTCCAATCCTGACACAAGATTTACGTCCACATGCAAGGCATCGTTTTCATATTGATCCTTCAATCCTGCAGAAACAAATTTGTTTGTTCCTCTGATGCGATAAACAAAACGTGAATCCCCCGTGATTTTTCCCTGGTTGATCAGTTTCTTAAAGGGTTCGTCGAAACCCAGGTAACCAAGATCGTGCAGGATCTTTACCCACAATCTGGAATACAACAGGTGGGCTACTGCATGTTCCGACCCTCCGATATACACGTCGACCTGGTTCCAATAATCAAGGGCTTCACGAGCAGCAAATTCTCTATCATTATGTGGGTCTGTATACCTTAAGAAATACCAGGCTGCGCCAGCGTGGGTCGGCATGGTATTCGTGTCCCTTTTTTTGCCAGGCTCAAAGAAAACCCAATCATCCAAATTGGCCAGTGGACCTTCTCCCGTTCCAGCCGATTTAAAATTGCTTGACTCAGGCAACTCCAGGGGTAGTTCGTTCTCCTTCATTGCATACGGGATATCGTCAACATACACCACAGGAAAGGGTTCACCCCAATAACGTTGCCTGCTCCATCCAGCATCGCGCATCTTATAGTTCACCTGACGTTTGCCTATCCCTTTCTCTTCAAGTTTCTTAACAACGACATCAATTGCTTTATGCATTACCAAGCCATTTAAAAAATCGGAATTTTCAAGAATGGCATCTTTGGTAGGATTGGCTTCTTCTCCATTGTAATGACTGCCGATAATGTTTGTTATCGTCAGGTTGAAATGTTTGGCAAACTTGTGGTCTCGTTCATCGCCGCAGGGTACGGCCATAATCGCCCCGGTACCATATCCGGCGAGAACATATTCACTTATCCATACGGGTACACGCCTGCCGTCAAATGGGTTGAGCGCATATGCACCTGTAAAAGCCCCCGTGATTTTCTTGACCTCTGCCATGCGGTCAACTTCGGACCTGCTTTCAACATATTTCAAATACTTGTCGACTTCATCCTTTTGTTGGTCGCTGGTGATTTCGGATACAAGTTCATGTTCAGGTGCCAATACCATAAAATCGACACCAAATATTGTATCCGGTCTTGTCGTAAACACCACCAGATCTTTTGACAGGCCAGTTTCTGTCCTTATTTCGAAAGTAATTCTTGCACCAACGCTCTTACCGATCCAATTCCGCTGAATTTCTTTCATGGAATCGCTAAAATCAATTTCGTCCAAACCGCTAAGCAATCTCTCGGCGTATTCGGTGATTCTTAGACTCCATTGGCGCATTTGTTTTCTTACCACCGGAAACCCTCCGCGATAGCTCACGCCATTGATCACCTCATCATTTGCCAACACTGTTCCCAATGCTTCACACCAGTTCACATCGGTGTATGCCAGATAGGCCAACCGGTATTGCATTAATAATTCCTGTTGTGTTCTTTGGGAAAATACGTTCCATTCACGTTCAGAAAATGTTTCTTTGCCCGATTCAGGAACTACGAATTTTGTATTTGGAAATGGATGATTGACGTTCCCTTCCTTTTCAAAAATTTTAATAAGATCAGAAATACGTTCCGCCTTTCCTTTTATGCGGTTGAACCAGCTGTCAAAAATCTGAAGGAAGATCCACTGGGTCCACTTATAGTATTTGGGATCGCAGGTTTGTACTTCTCTGCTCCAGTCATAACAGAATCCTATCTTCGCCAGTTGCTTTTTGAAGTTAAGGATGTTTTGGGCTGTGGACACAGCAGGGTGAATGCCGTGGTCGATCGCGTATTGCTCTGCCGGCAGACCAAACGCGTCAAAACCCATGGGATGCAATACGTTGAAACCCTTCAATCGTTTATATCGGGAAACGATATCTGAAGCTATGTATCCCAGCGGATGTCCAACGTGAAGTCCGGCTCCCGATGGGTAGGGGAACATGTCCAGAACATAGTATTTTGGCTTACCAGGTTGATTCTCAACCTTATATATCCCTCTTTTTTCCCATTCGCCACGCCATTTCTCCTCGATGCGTTTTATCTCCTCTTTGCTATAGTCAGCCATGGATCAGCTTTTTTAATTGTTTTTCGCTGGTTTTCAACCAAGCCTGCAAAAATAAGAATCTCAGGCATCTATTTTCAGATTGATGCCTATCCAAAAATTAGGAGCCGGTTATTAACAGTTCATCCGGCCCATCAAACAGTTC
>CAMLER010000150.1 GCA_946478915.1 uncultured Chryseolinea sp. | reverse complement strand
CAATACCATCCAAATCAAATTTCAGGTTGTCCCAGGGCGGCGCGTTCTCCATCATATACCACCTCACCAGATCAGGGCCGTACTTCGATAATGCATCGAACGGGTTCACAACGTTGCCAACCCGTTTCGACATTTTGTTACCATTCTTGTCCAGGACCAACCCATTGGAGATTACATTTCGAAATGCAATACCCGGGTTGCCGTTTTGTTTATTAATAGCGTGAACTTCCTCGCTTGCATCATCCAACATGACGGCTATGGCGTGCAGGGTAAAAAACCATCCGCGCGTTTGATCAACACCTTCTGCAATAAAATCCGCAGGATAGTTCTTCTCAAAAATATCTTTGTTCTCGAATGGATAATGCCACTGTGCATAAGGCATTGCACCCGAATCAAACCACACATCAATCAGATCAGCTTCACGATACATCGGATTTCCGGAGGCGCTTGTCAACACAACGTCATCGACATACGGTCTATGCAAATCAAAATCAGGCGGCAAAGATGATTTCATAAATCCGGCCCCGACCGATTTCTCGACCTCCGCTGAAAGCTCTTCAATGGAACCGATGCATATTTCTTCGCGGCCATCCTTTGTTTTCCAAATGGGTAACGGCGTTCCCCAGTAGCGCGACCGTGATAAATTCCAATCAACAAGATTTTCAAGCCAATTTCCAAAGCGACCTGAACCCGTTGATTCCGGTTTCCAGTTGATAGACTTGTTGAGTTCTGCCATCCGGTCCTTCAAAGCGGTTGTCCTGATAAACCATGAGTCAAGCGGGTAGTATAGAACTGGCTTATCCGTGCGCCAGCAATGAGGATACGTATGCTCATACTTTTCTACCTTGAACGCCTTGTTCTCTTCTTTAAGGATTATTGAAATGATTATATCTGTGGTTTTATAATCAGGATGACTTTCATCTTCATTGGTATAATTTTTCACATAAAAATCGTCGGCATCGAGATCTTTATGGGTCTTGATATGATATTTCGTTACGCCTTTTTTTAATTCAGCGCCAACCTGACTGACAAATTTCCCCTTGCGATCAACAGTAGGCACCTCGTTGCCTGCATCATCTCTTACAGTTAGCGGCGGTATTCCATACTGTTTGGCAATGCGAAAGTCATCAGCACCAAATGTTGGTGAAGAGTGAACGACGCCTGTTCCATCTTCTGTTGTCACAAAATCACCCGCTACCACCTTAAAAGCTTTTTCTGCGTCATAAAGTGGCTGCACGTAGGGCATTAGTTGTTCGTAGTGAATTCCCACCAGCTGTTTGCCGGTGAATTGCTGCACTACTTCAAAGGGAATTGCCTTGGCACCTTTCTCATATTCGCTCAGCTTTAATTGGCTGTTTTTTTCAGGAAAATATTTCCCCATGAGATCCTTTGCGAGTACCACGCTCACCGGTTCATAGGTGTATGGATTAAATGTGTTGATCTGGACGTATTCTATCTTTTCACCAACTACAAGCGCAGTATTTGACGGAAGGGTCCACGGGGTGGTTGTCCACGCCAGGATAAATACATCACCAGTTACCGATCGGAAGAGAAAACTGGACTCAGAATTTCGCGTGACTTTGAACTGGGCAACGATGGAGGTGTCTTTAACATCTTTGTAGCAGCCAGGAAGATTCAGTTCATGGGAACTTAAACCTGTTCCCGCAGCGGGTGAATACGGTTGTATTGAATATCCCTTATACAACAGTCCTTTATTGTACAACTGCTTCAATATCCACCACAGTGATTCGATATAATCGCGCGAATAAGTAATGTATGGTTGGTCGAGATCGACCCAATAACCCATTTTCATGGTAAGGTCATCCCACTGATCCTTATACATCATCACCGTTTCCCGGCATTTTTGATTGTATTCCTCAATGGATATCTTCCTTCCGATATCATCTTTGGTAATACCCAGCTGCTTTTCAACCTGAAGTTCAACAGGCAATCCGTGGGTATCCCAGCCGCCTTTGCGCTTAACCTGAAATCCCTGAAGCGTTTTGAAGCGGCAGAAAATATCTTTCACGGTCCGACCCATGACATGGTGAATGCCCGGTGTCCCATTGGCCGACGGCGGGCCCTCATAAAACGTAAAAGATGGAGCACCCTCACGATTCGACACTGATCGCTGGAAAACCCGCTCATTTTTCCAGAATTCCAGTACCTCAGTGGCGATCTGGGCGAAGTTCAGCGACTTATATTCCTTGTATTTTCCGGCCATTGTTATTAACGACGTATTAATTGTGCCCTGATCATGTTTGGGGCAATTTTAGCCCGCAAAGATATTTCTTTTTAGTAAACTGTGCGCACGCGCTGGGTCGAGCGGCCAATTCCGTTAATAGTTAAGCTGGTTGGGCTGGTTAGCAGAGCCCTGACGAGGGGTATAAGGTATTGCGCGCATAGGTAGCAAACCTTTAACCTTAAACCTTAAACTTATTCCCTATTCCGCAGAGGGGTGCCTGTTATGGATCTTTATCTTGCTTAAATCAATTTCTTCATCCTCACTTTCTCCATAAAAGGACGAATCAAAGTCATCGATAAGCAAGTCTCCCTTACGGCCCTTGGGCCTATCAAAAGTCATGATCAGGGCTGGAAGAAGAATTAAGTTCGTGAACATGGAAATTACGAGGGTAATGGAGGTCAGCAATCCCAGAGCGATGGTCCCGCCAAAAGATGAAAATGCAAAAATGATAAAGCCGGCGAACAGCACGATAGAAGTATACATGATGCTCTTACCTGTTTCCATGATGCTATCGCTCACTGCCCTGGGGATAAAAAAGTTGTTGGTCAGGATCTCCTGACGATATTTTGCCAGGAATCGAATGGAGTTATCTACTGAAATCCCAAAAGTAATGCTGAAAATAAGGGCAGTACTGGGTTTTAAGGGGATATTAAAATAGCCCATAAGTCCGGCCGTGATCATCAGGGCTAATAAATTTGGCAGGAGCGAAATAATGATCATCCTGGCATTCGCAAATAGAATAGCCATTGAAAGTGTTATTAAAAGAAAAGCGAGCAAGAGACTTTCGCGCAGATTTTCTATCAGAAACTTGTTGCCTTTAATAAATATTTTGGTCGAACCGGTGATAACACTGGAGACAGAATCTCTCTCTGTGGATACGAAGATAGACTTCATTCTCGGCTCAATTACCTGAACGAGCGAATCCAATCTCTTTGAACCGATATCAGCGATCCGTGTGCTTATGCGCATTTTTGTGAATGCGGAATCCACAAATGAGCTTGCAAGGCCAGTGCTATCCGTTTGTCCCCGCATATACCGCAGGATAAACGTTCGCTCCAAATTTGAAACGGGTATGCTGAATTTTTCAGGGTTGTTTGCGAAATAGGCTTGCTTGGAGGCCTTTACGAAACTAAGAATGGAGAACGGTGGCGACATTACCGAAATGGAATCGAGGAAGTTTTCAAATTCCTCAACCATTTGAAGATTCCGGATTTCAAGTATAGGTCTTCTCCTTTTGCCATGGAATTCCACGACGAATTCCAATGGCATGATCCCATCAAAATTGGTTTCTACAAATTTCAGGTCCTTTTTTATCTCGCTCTGCTCGGGAATATCATCAACCATAAAGGAGACGGAATACAATTGAAGAATTCCATAGGCGGAAATAAGCGCCAGCACCAGTGACCCTACATAAATTAAAGGTCTTTGTCGGTGAACAAAAACGTCCACGATAGAAAGAAATCCTTTCATGATCGGGAAGTTCAGATGCCGCAAATGTTTTTCGCTTGGTGTGGGTAACCATGAAAATATACCGGGGATCATTATCAGGCTTACAAGAAATAAGGCCATGATGTTAATACCGGCGACTATACCAAATTCCCGGAGTATAATTACATCAGTAGACAGGAGTGTAAGGAACCCTATGGCTACCGTTAGATTTGTGAGAAATGTTGCAAGACCCATCTTTCTCACCACGATCCGAATCGCTTCCAGTTTATTTTTGGTCTTGGCGTATTCAAGGTGATACTTGTTAAGCAGGTAGATTGCATTTGTGATCCCAATGGTCACAATTACAGGGGGAATCAACCCGCTAAGCAACGTTATCTTAAAGCCGAACAGCGCCAAAGTGCCCAAGGTCCATATTACTACGACTCCGATGATGATCATCGAAAATAGAACGGCCCTGAACGACCGAAAAAATGCGAACATGATCAAACCCGTGACGAGAGCCGATGCATACAAGAATATTTGCATTTCCTTCTTCACCGCATTGGCCACCAACGTTCGAATAAATGGTAATCCGGCATAATGCACTTCGATATTGGTGGACTGTTCAAATCGTTGCCCGGCTGCCTGCAACGCTTGCGCAACCGCCTCGCGCCTTGATGAGTTCATCACTTCCTTTGGCACCGATACGATCATCATAGCAGCACCATTTCCGGGATTGAGAAGTAGATTTGAGTAAATCTTTTGATCAAGCGCTATCTCCAAAAGACTATCCAGCTGCTGCTGAGATGAAATTGTATCAGGGAAGATCCGCTGCGTATAAAATTTCGAGTTGACAGTATCTTTTAGAATGAGCGGCAAGAAAGGCAGAGATAACGCCTGCTTGACCCCTGGAATTTTTTTAATGTCGTTGGTAAACTGTCGATAAGCTTCAAAATTTTTCAGCTGGTATAGCGCACTATCTTTCACTGCAACCGCTATCAGATTACCATCCTCGCCAAACTGCGACCTGAACCTTTCCAGGTCGATCATGTCTGGATCATCTAGTGGAACTGTCCGGGCAAAGTCGTAGCTCATCTCCACCCGCGAAGCCTGGTATCCCATGAAAATGGTTATCAAACCGATAACGATTATCAACCCAAGCCTGAATTTTATGACAAAATCAGCGATGCTATTCCACATTCGAACTTCAATCTGAACAAGGGGCCAAAGCTAATGAATTTGTGGTTTAATTATGCTTTTGACTGCAATGGCGCAAGGCTGTCGTAACGTCACTTCGTTAAAGTGCCGCTAAGGTATGGCTTGGTAGCAACTGAATGAGCCCGAATTGTCCCAACCGACGCAAAGGTGTGCTGCCTGTCGGCAGTCCGGATGTGTTGAGCCGGAAAAAAATTTTTTTTCTTTTTTCAGCGCCAGACTTTACGCGCTGGCTGAGTGCGATCAAAACAACTACTTTAAACCGTTTTTTGATATGCTCCAATATATATACATAATCTTTGCGCCATAGCGACCTTGCGGTTAATGTATTTCTGGACTAAGCCTGATACTTGAAATAGACTTTGAAAACAGTCCCCTTATCCGGTTCACTCTCAACCTCTATTTTTCCTCCCAGTGCTGTAATCTGGGTTTTTACCAGGTATAACCCGAGACCTTTTCCTTCCATATGAGTATGGAACCTCTTGTATAGAGTGAACATATTTTTCCCGTATTTATCAAGATTGATGCCCAATCCATTATCGGAAACAGCAAGACACACAAATTCATCGTCCCGCGTTGTGCGCAACGTGATGACCGGAACCCGGGTAGGATCCCGATATTTTATCGCATTGCTAAGCAAGTTATATAAGATGCTTTCGACATAAGGAGCCACTGCATATACCCTGTCCGCTGCCGAAAAATCTTTTCCTAAAATTGCTTTCGTATCATCAAGTTCCTTTTCAAGCATTTTAATAACCCTGGTAAATGCCGGAGTAAGTTCGACCATCACAAGGTTGCTCGTGTGCTTCTGAATGTTCAGAATGAGATTAAGATCTCGTATGACGTGGTCAAGATCCTGGGTCGATGTAACGAGTTTTTTAAGCGCAAGATCTTTATCAGCTTCAGTCTTGCTAAGATCAACAACGTTTGCAAGCCCCAGGATTCGCGCCAGTGGTGCCCGCAGATTATGCGCAGCAATGAATGCAAATTGTTCAAGTTGATTGTTATGCAAAACCAGTTCGCGGTTCGTGTTCTGAAGTTCTTGTGTACGCTTCTCAATCTCCGCTTCAAGCTCTTCATTCTTTCGATGTATCTCCCTGTTCTGGTCTTCAATAATCCTCTGCGCTTCAAAGAGCTGTTTGTTTTGAAAAGAAAGTGCGTCGTGTTGCGCGGCGAGCTCTTCGCTTTGAGAGACCATCTGTTCATTTTGCATCGCCATTTCCTGCGTACGGATCGCGACGCGATGTTCCAGTTCCATATTCTGTTCCCGGAGGATCTTGTTTTTCTCTTCCTCGGCTTTTCGAAGAAGATCTGAAAGGCCAAAGGTCTTACCTGTATAATACGCCGTATACAGCAACGTGGGAAAACATATTAGAAATAAGAGTATTTGCAGCACTTGAATGCGTGCTAGAGCAGCTTCGTAGTTGGACTGCGCGAGATTATCAATTTGCTTGGTGAATGCCAGTATTCTTTCTTCCGATTCCACATAGTGCCCCCACAAATTAGCACCCCTGTCAGCGGAAAAAAGTTTCAAAAATTCGTCGCGCTTGTTATCAATGAGAAGCTGCCGGAGTCTAAAGCAGTATTCTGTATATGCCCTTACTGAGTCTCGAAGGGCGTGAAAATGACCCATGTCATAATCTAATTCTTGCAGTGGACCCTCTACGTTTTGAAATATGCTATCACTCCAGAGGCGCGCATGATCCATCGGGGTGGCAAATCGCTCTTCCTGAATAATAGCAAATCCTCTCAATCCGATATCAAGAGAGTGAATGACTACCTTCCCGATCTGATCATGATAACGTTTTATTAACGCTGACTGAGCCTGGACATCTTTGTTATTTCTGATCACCTTGTTGTAGTGCCTGGTCAACAAAATGTCCGTCAGGAGAATGGCACCGATCAGAATTACAACAGCATAAATAATGTTTTTTCGAAACATAACGTATAAAACCCAAACCCTCTAAAAAGCGAAAGTACCAAGATAAATTGATATTGGTAATTTCTTTTCTTTTTAAAGGCTCATCCCCTTAATCTTCCGATATAAGGAAATAGCATGCCGGTCAGTGATACCGGAAATATAGTCAACCACATTTCGCAGCATGTGATAGTAATTGTTCGGTTGTCCTTTAATTGAGTTTATTATTTCAGGAGGAAATAACTTTTGCAGGTTAGAATATTTACGGGACGTTTTTCCTTCGAGCATCATTGACCCCGTCGTGGTAAATTCGTCCAGCAATCCAGGCAAAACTTCATGGCCTGCCGCCTCGACTTCAACAACACTGCGCGCAGAATAAATCTTGTCAATAGAGATCCTGATAATTTCTTTCAACGCATCGCGCGAATGACATTCATCGCACAAAGCCTGATCAAAACTTCCATTCAAAATACTCTCTTCGTTATCCAGAAAAAGTGTTGTGCACTCATCCATAAGGTCACCAATGGCGAGGGCGCGAAGGTACCCGATCTTTTCAGCCTGACTGCCAAGGCTGTCAAGTTTGCCTAGTTTGGATCTGCTCTTATTAATAACAGCTTCAAACAAGGGAAATGCCTCCTGGAAATTCACCAGACCTAGACTGCACCCATCTTCAAGGTCGATAATGCTATAGCATATATCATCAGCTGCTTCAACCAGGAAGGCAAGTGGATGTCTCTTCCAGCTCCCCGATCCCGATGACAATAAACCGAGGTGACTTGCTACCTCACTGAAAATTTGACTTTCCGTCTGAAAGAATCCATATTTCTTTTGACTGCGCTTTCTCTTATCGCGCGATGGAAGCAACGCCACGCAAGGGTATTTTGTAAAGGCTCCCAGCGTTGCAAAAGTTAATTTTAATCCAAATTGATTTTTGTTCAGGATGCGAAATCCCTGCGCGTTTCCTTCAAAATGTGTAAGGTCTTCCCAGCAAGACGCATCCACTTTTTCTTTAAAAATGGTCCCTGCCGGATGATGTGCGAAGAAGTCTGAAATTGCATCTTCGCCAGCGTGACCGAACGGGGGATTTCCCAGATCATGTGCCAATGACGCCGCCGCTACGATGGCGCCAAAGTCGAAAAATGAAAAATCATTTTTCAATTCGCCATGTCGTTGCAATATTACCTCTCCCACACGCTTGCCCAACGATCGGCCTACACTAGATACTTCCAGACTATGCGTCAGTCGGGTATGGACAAAGTCATGCTCAGGTAAAGGATGTACTTGCGTCTTGTCCTGCAATCGCCGGAAGGGATGCGAGAAAATAATTCGGTCGAAATCCTGTTCGAAGACACTGCGCGATTGCTCGGGAGACAATGCTTTTTGTCCGGATCGTTGGGAAGATAGAAGCGTTTTCCAGTTCAACACTCTGTGATTTAAAATTGTGGCGGGGAAAAGGAACTTATGCGTATACTGGCAGCGCACCAGCGTCGTTGCTGGCTAAATCGGTAGGCAATTAAGCATACAATGCCAGGTACCACAATGAATGTGATCATCAGCCGATCCTTCGCAATATATTATTGATGGAGCTCGCCTCAATAAGCTGAGCTCTCACCTCTGAGATATTTACCCGTTGTTGTTTCATCGAGTCGCGGTCACGGATAGTTACAGTATTGTCGGTCAGTGTTTGATGATCTACTGTGACACAATACGGTGTGCCTATTGCATCCTGGCGCCGATAACGTTTTCCTATTGCGTCTTTCTCTTCATAAAAACAACGCAGGTCAAATTTTAACTCGTTCATTATCTCCATCGCTTTTTCCGGAAGGCCATCTTTCTTAACCAAAGGCAGAATGGCAACTTTTACTGGAGCAAGGGCCACAGGAATTTTTAGAACCACACGCTCGCTTCCGTCTTCGAGCTTTTCTTCGGTATACGATTTTGATAGAATGGATAAAAACATCCTATCCAGGCCGACAGATGTTTCAACAACATATGGAATGTAACTCTGATTATCTTCTGAATCGTAGTACTGAAGTTTCTTGCCCGAATATTTTTCATGACTCTTTAAGTCGAAGTCCGTGCGCGAATGTATACCTTCCAATTCTTTAAAGCCCATAGGAAAATTGAATTGAATGTCGCACGCTGCGTTTGCATAATGCGCGAGGTTAAGGTGATCATGGTAGCGATAATTTTCTGAGCCAAGGCCAAGCGCCTGGTGCCATTTCATTCTTTTTTCCTTCCAGAATTCGTACCATTTCATTTCATCACCGGGCTTCACGAAAAATTGCATCTCCATTTGTTCAAACTCGCGCATGCGGAAGATGAACTGCCTTGCAACAATTTCATTTCGAAAAGCTTTGCCTATTTGAGCAATACCAAACGGAAGTTTCATCCTGCCGGTCTTCTGCACATTGAGGAAGTTTACAAATATCCCTTGCGCTGTCTCTGGTCTCAGGTAGATTTTATTGGCGTCCTCAGCAACTGATCCCATTTCCGTCGAGAACATCAGGTTAAATTGGCGAATGTCAGTCCAATTCTTAGTTCCTGAAACTGGATCGGTGATCTCCAGATCTTCCATTATTTTTTTCATGGCTGCCATGTCAGACGAACCCATGGCATCCTTCAGTCGAATATTAGTCTCCTCTATCTTTTGCTGATATTCCCTTACCCTCGGATTGGTCTCCACAAACATCTCACGATTGAATGTATCTCCAAATCGTTTGGCAGCCTTGTCCACTTCCTTTTGAATTTTTTCTTCCATTTTTCCAATGGCGTCTTCAATAAGGACATCAGCGCGATATCTTTTTTTAGAATCCTTGTTATCAACCATCGGGTCGTTAAAGGCATCGACGTGACCGGACGCCTTCCAGGTGGTTGGGTGCATGAATATAGCTGCGTCTATGCCCACAATGTTTTCGTGAAGGAGGGTCATAAACTTCCACCAGTATTCTTTGATATTGTTTTTCAATTCAGCTCCATTTT
>CAMLER010000149.1 GCA_946478915.1 uncultured Chryseolinea sp. | reverse complement strand
ATTCTGAGACCGCCGCCTATGGTCACATGGGCCGCGAGCCGAAAGTGGTGGAAAAGATCTTTAACAAAGGGAAGAAGAGCGAGGTAAAAATGAAGGTTGAGCTATTCCCCTGGGAAAAACTTGACCATGTTGATGCGGTGAAGAAAGCTTTTAAACTCGCCTGACGAGTAGCCTTCCCTTTGGCAATAAAAAAAGCGTGGTGATGGCCACGCTTTTTTTATTGTTACTGAAGAGATTAAGAAGTTATTTTTCCTGCTCAGGCTCTTACGTTTTTCACTTTGTTCTTAAATTTCTTGAGTTGAGTCCTAAGGGCATCCGCTGCAAGATCAGTAGCTTCCTCAAAGGATTTCGCTTTTTCTATTGCAAAAAGCTGGTCGCCAGGTACGCGCAATTTGATTTCCACTGTTTTGTTTTCTATTCCTTCGTTGTTCAGTCGCAAAAAAACTTCACCATCCACTGTCCGGTCATAAAACGTTTCGAGTTTGTCCAGTTTCTTCTGAATAAACGAAATCAGTTTACTGTCTGCATCAAAATGAATGGAATGCACTTGTACCTTCATAGTTGTAAAAATTTAAGTTAAATAATAAAAATCGTTGCAGCGGGGTGCGATCGGGTAGCTATTTTTTCATGCAGTATATTTATCGTGGAAGTTATTCATTAATGACTATGCCTTAGGGTGAGCCTGATCAAATACTTTTTTTATTTTTTCCATTGAGTTGTGCGTGTAGACCTGCGTTGCAGCCAGACTGCTATGACCTAACAGATCTTTTACCGCATTGATTTCGGCCCCGTTATTCAACAGATGGGTTGCATAGGTATGCCGCAATACATGGGGACTTTGCTTTTCTGAATCCGTATGCTTTAGGTAACTTTTAATAATACGATAAATGAACATAGGGTAGCACGCCTCACCTTTATCAGTAACGAACAGATATCCATGCTCTTTTAAAGCAATTTCTTTGTTCCGAATTAGTATGTATTGCTGAATGAGCGGGACTAAAGCTTTCGTAAAAGGTACGATCCGTTCTTTGTTCCGTTTTCCCAAAACCCGAATTGTACAGTCTCGTGTGTTTACGTAGTTATCCTTCAGACCAATGAGTTCTGAGAGTCGTATACCTGTAGCGTAAAATAATTCAATTATTAATTTCTTCCGTATTGTATTAAAGGTGCCATCGCTTTTCCCATCATTTAGCAGCACTAACAAATCCTTCTCTTTGATAAAATCGGGAAGCTGCTTTTTAGTTTTCAGACTCTTGATTTTTAGCATCGGATCCGCTGCAATTATTTCTTGGCGAAGCAGGAATTTGTAAAACGATCGAAGGCAAGCGATTTTCCGGTTGACGGATAAAGGATCAGTACCCGATTCAACCAGATCAACGATCCATGACCGAATCATCCCATAGTTGGCCTTTTCTGCATCCGATTCGGAAAAGATATTTAGAATATGCTGGCTGAACTGCTGAAGGTCCGTGTGATAGGCTAAAACTGTATGTCGACTTAATCGTTTCTGGTATTCAAGATATTTAAGGAAAGAATCAATCATGCTACACCGAAAATCCAGCGATCTATCAGTAGCAATGTAAAAAAATAATCCCCTTTAAGAAAGACTTAAAGGGGATATGTTTATAAGATGTAGATAACCAAAGGTTATCTAGGGAGTACCAACGAAACTCAGGAATTGCTTTCTTTCAACTTCTGTTGCTCACGATAAGCAGCACGGATAATTTGGCTTCTGCGAGTAACGGAGGGCTTTTCAAAAGAAGTACGGGCACGCAACTCCTTTAGAACACCTGTTTTTTCAAATTTCTTTTTAAAGCGCTTGAGGGCCTTATCGATTGATTCGTTTTCCTTTACGTTTACAATTAACATAATTTCTATTTATGGGGTGCAAATATACAAGAATGAGGATTACTATTCAAAATCTATCTTAAAATAGATCTTGAGATAACTAGTTTTTGAATTTCAGACGTACCTTCTCCAATGGTGCACAGTTTGGCATCGCGATAATACTTCTCCGCGGGAAAATCTTTGGTGTATCCGTACCCCCCAAAGATCTGAACACCCTCCGTTGCGACCTCGACCGCCACCTCAGAAGCGTAGAGCTTTGCCATCGCAGATTCCTTTTTGACCTCAAAGCCTTTATTTTTAAGATCGCCAGCCCTATAGGTCAACAAAGTGGCCGCTTCTATCTTGGTGGCCATGTCCGCGAGTTTAAAAGCAATCCCCTGAAACTTCGAGATCGGTTGATTGAACTGATGGCGCTCTTTAGAATACTGTAGAGCAGCCTCATAGGCCCCTTTTGCAATACCCAGGCTTAGCGATGCAATGGAGATACGGCCTCCCTCAAGCACTTTCATAGCCTGAATAAATCCTTCGCCAGGATTGCCGAGCATTTGTGATTTATGGATGCGACAGTCATTAAAGACTAATTCTGCCGTTTCGGAGGCTCGCATTCCGAGTTTGTTTTCCTTTTTACCAGAAGTAAATCCAGGAGTACCTCGTTCAAGCACGAACGCCGACATCCCCTTTGAGTCACCCAATTCGCCAGTTCTCGCAATGACAACAGACACATGGCCAGACTTTCCATGTGTTATGAAGTTTTTGGCTCCGTTAAGCACATAGTAATCGCCATCCCGAACAGCTGTGGAGCGCATATTTGCTGAGTCAGATCCGGTGTTGGGTTCTGTCAAACCCCATGCACCGATCCATTCACCTGTCGCGAGCTTGGGGAGATATTGATATTTTTGTTCTTCAGTTCCGAAAAGCAAAATGTGATTGGTGCATAAAGAATTATGCGCAGCCATAGACAAGCCAATTGAGCCATCGATCTTCGAGATTTCCACCAGGGCAGTGATGTATTCGAGATAACCAAATCCGGAGCCATTAAACTTTTCCGGGACCATCACACCCATGAGGCCGAGATCCCCCATTTTTTTAAATAGGTCAATGGGAAAGATTTGGTCTTCGTCCCATTCCATCATGTGAGGTCTGATCTCTTTCACGCCAAAATCCTTAATGGTCTGCGCAATCATTTTTTGATTATCCGTCTCTGCAAAGCTTATCATTTATTTCATTTTAAAGTCCAAAATTAGCCCGTTATAGCCAGACGAACAAACGAATGTTAGGGTAACAACAATTCTTTAAAGGACATTTTAGCCACTTCACGTAATCCAATAAAAACTCTAATTTGCCGCCCCAAACAAAATCTAAAGGATGAAAATATCTGTTATTGGCACCGGGTATGTCGGACTTGTTACAGGTACGTGCTTTGCCGAAACGGGAAATACCGTGACCTGTGTAGACATTGACAAAGAGAAAATCACAAAGCTTCAACAGGGTATTATTACAATCTACGAACCTGGGCTAGAGCAGTTATTTGAACGCAATATCAAACAACGCAGACTAAGTTTTACAACTAATCTTGAAGAAGGGATAACCGGTGCACAAATAATTTTCCTGGCATTGCCGACTCCTCCAGGAGAGGATGGATCTGCTGATCTTAAATACATTCTTCGGGTTGCCGACGACCTGGGGCCGTTATTAAAGGAATATACTGTGTTGGTCGATAAGAGTACCGTTCCAGTCGGAACAACGGAAAAAGTCAAAGCTAAGATCGCCGCCCGTGCAAAGGTCGATTTTGATGTAGTATCAAATCCGGAATTTTTGAGAGAAGGGGTAGCGGTGGAAGATTTTATGAAACCTGATCGTGTCGTTATTGGCACTAATTCACCAAGAGCGCGCAAAGTGATGGAGAATTTGTACGCACCATTCGTCCGACAGGGCAATCCAATTATTTTTATGGACGACAGATCGGCTGAGCTGACGAAGTACGCAGCAAACTCATTTCTGGCAACCAAAATTACCTTCATGAACGAGATTGCTAATCTTTGTGAACTGCTCGGTGCTGATGTGGATTCCGTGCGAAGAGGTGTTGGGACCGACAGCCGGATAGGTAAAAGATTCCTCTTCCCGGGAATCGGCTATGGAGGAAGTTGTTTCCCGAAGGATGTTCAGGCCCTTGCAAAATCTTCTGCGGACGCGAAATATGAATTCAAAATTCTAAAGGCGGTAATGGATGTTAACAGCACCCAAAAAACCAGACTTATTCCTCGTATCAAGGAATATTTTAAGGGTAGTTTAAAAGGAAAGACTATTGCGATCTGGGGCCTGGCTTTTAAGCCACATACCGACGATATCAGAGAAGCTCCCGCTATGTACAACATCGAAGCTCTTTTGAATGAAGGGGCAAAGCTGAAAGTGCACGATCCGGAAGGGATGGAGAACGTAAAGCGGGTGATCGGGAATAAAGTTGAATATTGTGAAACACCATATGATGCCGCGCAGGATGCCGATGCCATTTTCATTGCTACAGAATGGCCCGAATTCCGTACACCAGATTTTGATCGTCTTTCAGCAATTTTAAGAAACAAAGTGATTTTTGATGGGCGTAATCTCTATGATTTAAATACCATGAGGGAAATGGGATATACGTATTACAGCGTTGGAAGGGAGGTTGTAAATGGCTAACAAGCGTGTACTTATCACGGGAGGTGCCGGCTTCCTTGGTTCACACCTTTGCGATCGGTTTCTGGCGGAAGGATTTCATGTTATCGCAATGGATAATCTAATCACCGGTGATCTCAGAAACATTGAACATCTGTTCAAAGAGCCGAGGTTTGAGTTCTACCATCAGGATGTCTCAACCTATGTGCATATTCCCGGCGAGCTTCACTACATACTTCATTTTGCGTCACCTGCTAGCCCAATCGATTACCTTAAGATTCCTATTCAAACCCTGAAGGTAAGTTCATTGGGAACGCACAATTTGCTTGGGCTTGCGAGAGCAAAGAAGGCGAGGATCCTGGTCGCATCCACATCCGAAGTGTATGGCGATCCGTTGGTTCATCCGCAGGTGGAGGAATATTACGGAAATGTAAATCCGATTGGTCCGCGAGGCGTTTATGACGAGGCAAAACGTTTCCAGGAGGCTATCACCATGGCTTACCATACTTATCATAAACTCGAGACACGCATTATCCGGATCTTTAATACGTATGGTCCGCGGATGAGGCTCAATGATGGAAGAGTATTACCAGCATTTATTGGCCAGGCTTTGAGGGGAGAGGACTTAACTGTTTTCGGCGATGGAACACAAACCCGTTCATTTTGTTATGTGGACGACGAAATAGAAGGAATTTTCAGATTGCTGATGTCAGACTACCATTTACCAATGAACATTGGTAATCCAAATGAAATCACCATTGGAGAATTCGCTCAAGAAATTGTAAAATTAACCGGGACGAACCAAAAGGTAGTGTATAAACCTCTTCCACAAGACGATCCCAAGCAGCGTCAACCGAACATTGAAAAGGCAAGGAAAATATTGGGCTGGGAACCAAAAGTTTCAAGATCTGAAGGGTTAAAAATTACATACGAATATTTTAAATCTCTTCCGAAGGAAGTGCTCTATCAAAGAGATCACAAAAACTTCGACAAGTACATAAGATAAACATTGGTAATGTCAGGAAAAAATATACTTATCACAGGGGGCGCCGGCTTTATAGGATCTCATGTTGTCCGGTTGTTTGTTAACAAATACCCGGAATACTCAATTGTCAATTATGATAATCTTACATACGCCGGTAACCTGGAAAATCTTCGGGATGTAGAAAATAAAAAGAATTACACATTTAAGAAGGGTGACATACTCGATCTGGAGTTCCTCTATAAGACATTTAAGGAGCACGAGATCGACTCCGTGATTCACCTTGCAGCGGAATCGCATGTAGACCGATCGTTGCACAACCCGAACGAATTTGCGTCGACAAATATTATCGGGACACTAAACTTGTTGCGTGTAGCCCAAACGTCATGGCATGACAACTTCAACGAAAAGATGTTCTATCATATTTCGACGGACGAAGTATATGGTACCGCGAAGCATGGAGAATATTTTACCGAAGAAACACCGATTGATCCACGCTCGCCTTATTCCGCCTCCAAGGCCAGTAGCGACCATTTTGTAACAGCATTCAACAACAGTTACGGATTGCCCACGATCATCAGCCGGTGTTCGAATAATTACGGACCATATCACTTTCCGGAGAAACTAATACCACTGGCTATAAATAATATTCTCAATAATAAGCCGGTACCGGTGTATGGCAAAGGTGAGAACATCCGGGACTGGCTTTTTGTAGAAGATCACGCGAAAGCAATCGACGCAATTTTTCATAAAGGAAAAACGGGTGAGATTTATAATATCGGTGGTAATAATGAGTGGAAAAACATCGACCTGATAAATTTTCTTTGTCATCTGATGGACGAGAAACTTGGCCGTGAAGATGGCACTTCTGCCAGGCTGATCACTTATGTCAAAGATAGAGCAGGGCATGATCTGCGGTATGCGATCGACCCGTCTAAGCTGATCGGTGAAACCGGGTGGAGGCCCGAAGTAACTTTTGAAGTGGGACTAGCAAAGACTATTGACTGGTTTCTTGGCAATCAGGATTGGCTGAAAAATGTAACATCAGGCGCGTATCTGCAATACTATGCATCGATGTATCATGACCGGTAATCAATTAATCGCATTATGAAAGGTATTATTCTCGCCGGTGGTTCCGGTACCCGGCTTTATCCATTAACACTGGCGGTTAGCAAGCAACTGATGCCTTTGTATGACAAACCGATGATATATTATCCGTTGTCGGTTCTGATGATGGCGGGCATACGCGAAATCCTTATCATATCGACGCCTCATGACATGCCAATGTTCCAGAAACTTCTCGGCAACGGGGAGGCGCTCGGTTGCAAATTTGAGTATGCAATTCAGCCCAAGCCCGAGGGATTGGCGCAGGCATTTATAATAGGTGAGCAATTTATCGGCAAAGAAAAGGTAGCCTTAATCCTCGGCGATAATATATTTCATGGCTCTGGTTTGCAAAGGATGCTTTCCAACATTGACCCTGACGGAGGGGTCGTATTTGCCTACCACGTTATGGATCCCGAGCGCTATGGGGTGGTAGAGTTTGATGAAAATAACAATGTGTTGTCGATCGAAGAAAAACCGGCAAACCCCAAATCAAATTATGCTGTTCCGGGTCTGTATTTTTATGACAACGATGTTGTATCAATAGCGAAGAATCTCAAACCTAGTGCTCGAGGAGAACTTGAGATAACGTCGGTAAACATTGAATACCTCAAACGTGGGCAGTTGAAAGTTGCATTAATGAGCAGGGGTATTGCCTGGTTAGACACGGGAACATTCGACTCGCTATTAGACGCGGCAAATTTTGTTCAGGTAATTGAACACCGTCAGGGCCTGAAAATAGGTTGTATCGAGGAGGTAGCCTTCCGGAAGGGATTTATTTCAAGAGAACAGTTAATGGCGCTGGCAAAACCCCTGGAAAAGAGTGGATACGGCATCTATTTAAAAAATTTGCCCAAGTACATTTAAAACGTCAGATGGGCAGAAAAAGGGTTATTTTCGTTTAAAGTATACCCGATTTCTTAGCTTGGTCTCGCAAATGCGCCCGCTGACCAAAAAAAAGTGGGGTACTGAATCGAAAACAGTTCGTACAATTTTTCACCCCTTTTTGAGGAAAAGTAAAAAAGCTATACTTTTGCGAAAGTTTCTGAATATTTCTTTGCAGGGGGCGGCAAGTCCCCTTTTTGTTTATAGAAACTTAAATGGAGATTGTCGACGAAATAAAAAATATTGTTGAAGGGAAACTAGCGGGCACAAACCAGTTTCTCGTTGATGTAATTGTCAAAGGAAATAAAGGGCCGCAAAAGGTTTTGGTGGTAATCGATAGCGATAAAGGCGTAACCATCGATGAATGCGCAGATCTAAGCCGAGAGCTTTCAAAAGCGTTTGACGATACCCAGTTGTTCACTCACAGTTATATGTTGGAAGTTTCAACCCCCGGGCTGGACCAACCATTGAGACTCAGGCGTCAATATTTAAAAAACGTCGGGCGCGGTGTAAAGATTGTGAAGAGAGGGCAACAGTTAATTGAAGGAAAATTGATCGAAGTCACAGACGAATTGCTTAGGGTCGAGCAAGAAGTTCAAATGGGAAAGACCAAAGAAAAGGTGGTAGTAGAGGTACCGTTTTCTGACATCGACAAGACATTTGTGTTAATAAGTTTCAAATAGAATATAACCATGGATGCACATGAATTAATCCAATCATTTGCTGAATTCGCAAAGCAGAAAAATATCGATCGACCGACGATGATCCGGATTCTTGAAGATGTTTTTCGGAATATGATCAAGAAGAAATTTGGATCCGACGAAAAATTCGACATCATTGTCAATTCCGACAAAGGCGATTTAGAAATTTATCGCTTTCGCGAGATCGTAGATGACGATTCGGAAGACATTTGGGATTTTGACAAGATTAGTTTGTCAGAAGCACATAAGATCGAGCCTGACTTCGAAGTCGGGGAAGAAGTTTCTGAACAGATTTTTATAGACGATTTTGGCCGGAGGGCAGTAACAACAGCCCGCCAAACGCTAATTCAAAAAGTTAAGGATCTTGAGAAGGATATTCTCTTTCAAAAATACAAGGATATCGTAGGTGAAATCATTTCAGGTGAAGTTTATCAGGTATTGAGCCGCGAAGTGTTATTGACCGATGCCGAAGGCAACGAAGTTTCCATACCAAGGAATGAACAAATTCCAAAGGACAGGTATCGAAAGGGAGAAAACGTTAGGGCGATCGTTCACAAGGTAGACATGGTGAATGGTAATCCGAAAATAATTTTGTCGCGCACTTCACCTGTTTTCCTGGAAAGGCTTTTCGAACAGGAAGTTCCGGAAGTCTATGACGGCCTGATCACAATAAAGAAAGTAGTTCGGGAACCGGGCGAGCGTGCCAAGGTAGCAGTAGAATCGTACGACGACAGGATTGATCCGGTGGGAGCTTGCGTCGGGATGAAAGGTTCGCGAATCCACGCCATCGTAAGAGAGCTGCAAAATGAGAACATCGACGTAATCAATTACACTGAAAACCTCGAACTTTATATTCAGCGCGCACTGAGTCCTGCCAAAATTGGTTCGATTAAAATCGACAAGGAAAATGGACGGGTTTCGGTCTATTTGAAGCCAGATCAGGTATCGCTGGCAATCGGGAAGGGTGGATTGAACATCAAATTAGCAAGCCGCCTTGTCGGATATGAGATTGATGTATTCCGTGAATTGGCCGAAGGTCAAACAGAAGAGGATGTGGATTTGAGTGAATTTTCTGATGAGATTGAAGGTTGGGTAATTGATGAGTTGAATAGGATCGGCCTCGATACTGCGAAAAGTGTACTGGCACTATCAAAAGATGAGTTGGTGCGCAGAACTGATCTCGAGGAAGAGACAATAGATGGGGTGATTGGAATTTTGAAAAAGGAATTTGAATAGAACTGATTCACTAAAGTGCCTAAACGCGCAAATAACGCGTGATATTTGGCATCAGTAGCGATTTCGGTTTTATTGTTTTTAAAAAACAGGCATATTTGAGTATGGCGGAAGAAAAATTGATCAGGTTAAGTCAGGCGGCGAGGAAGCTCAATGTGGGCCATAACACCATTTTAGACTTTTTACTGAAAAAAGGTTTTGAGGTGGACAATAATCCCAATGCTAAACTTACGCCTGAGCAGATCGCTCTTTTGTCAAAAGAATTTGCGTCGTCCGCAACCGAAAAATTGGAAGCTTCCGGATTATCGATCGGTGTAAAGCACGTGGACACACACATCGAGACAGAAAAGGAAGTAGCGAAGAAACGAGTTGACGACGAGGAA
>CAMLER010000148.1 GCA_946478915.1 uncultured Chryseolinea sp. | reverse complement strand
AGATCGTTGGGTTGGCCGTAGTCCACCCCGCGATAACCACACAAGCTGCTCCAGCAACACCAGCTGCATAAAATGAGATAGGGCCGGGCGCAAACTCGCCGGAGTTTTGTTGTAGATAAACGGCGTATAATATTCCGGACGCCATCCAGGCAAGGAAATGTCCTACAAACATTCCCGCTGCCGAAGTAAATCCGTACGTCCATTTCTTAGCATACCGCAGAATAGACATATCGGCCATCCCTATGTGCATGGCCATGTTACAAAACCACGCAAAGAACATGACGTGCCAGAAAGTGAATTTATCCTGACCTTCAAGCGGTATGCCAGTCCAGATAACCTCGTTTGCCACACGCCAGAAGTCTGACACCGATGTAACACCAAGCTCGGGTAAAACCGCTATTGCCGACGCTAGAAAAACGGCGATCATCCAGGGAGCAGCAATATTGGCAAAGCGTGCGATCCTTTCGTAACCAAGGATAGCAACTAAAGTAATGACCGTCCCTACCATAAAGACCGTTATAACCCAACCAATGCTCGTCGGATAAAGATCTGTTAGCTTAGGCATGGGAATATTAAAGGGAATACCAACAGCGGTAGCCGAGACGGCGATCATCGATCCCGCCAGGAAACAGAACATCAGTCCGTTTACCAGATTATAAATTCTGGTAAGATTCAGCCCGCAGATTTTTTCTAACTGATAATATAACGTCAGTCGCACCTTGACGGCAATGGGTGCGCAAAGCAAGGCCCAGCTAAGAACGGCCAAGATATTTCCAATGATCAGACCGCCGATTAATTCACCTGCTCCAACACCGTGGGCTACAAACAATGGGCCGATAACGTACTCAGTACCAGCAGTATGCTCACCTGCATACATACCTAAAAAACTGCGCGACGACTTAAGTGCATGTGCAGGAACAGGCTGTCGCTCATATTCATTGACCTCAGCCAGCTGCTGTTTTAAAGTTTTTGCCATAGGGAATTTGTAAAATAAGGTTGCAACACATCGGGGGGTGTCCTGTGGTCACGGCCCGGGTCATGTGTTTATCACACATGACAATACAGGACACTACATCACAGATAATTTTTTTATTTGAAGGATTGGTTAGGTACCTCCAGCCGGGGCCGCTTGTCCTTAATTGGATAAGCGGTCAGGAGGTCCTTTCTTTTTATGAGCCAAAGACCAATTTTTTAATCACCTTTTCCCGCAATTTCCCACATTGAGTCTTCCAGTAACCTTGATTTTTGATATCGGTAAAACGACAAAGAAAATTGTCGTGTTTGATAATGACTTCCACGCAATTGAAGAACAAACTGTCCAGTTTCCTGAAATAAAGGATGATGAAGGTTTTCCGGAGGAAGATCTTGAAAACGTCACCAATTGGGTAATCAACGTGTTGAATGACTATACACAAAACCCGAAGTATCAGGTCACACACGTAAATTTTTCAACCTACGGCGCCAGCATGGTGCATCTTGATCGCAACGGGAAAGCTATCCGCCCTTTCATCAACTATCTCAAGCCACTTCCTCTTGAAATAAAAGAACGATTTTTTAAGAATTATGATACGGGAAATGGAATATGCCAGACCACTGCGTCACCATACCTTGGGCTCTTAAACTCGGGCCTCCAGTTGTACTGGCTGAAGTATCAAAAGCCCGACATATTCAGTAGCATATCCTCATCGTTACATTTTCCTCAATATTTCACTACCCTTCTCACCAATCAACCTACAGCAGACATCACCAGCATCGGCTGTCACACCATGCTATGGAATTTCGGAACTAACGACTATCATGAGTGGGTACATAAAGAAGATGTTCGAAAATTTTTTCCGCGGATTTACAATACTGACAAAACGATCGATCATCAAATTAAGAATGTTACCGTAAAGGTCGGTATCGGTGTTCACGACAGTTCCGCAGCACTAATGCCTTACCTGGTGGTGATGAAGGAGAAGTTTCTGCTACTTTCGACCGGAACGTGGAATATTTGCTTCAACCCATTCAATCATCAATTGCTGACGCAAGATGAACTGTCGCAGGATTGTTTGTGCTACATGACCTTCGACGGGAAACCCGTAAAGGCGTCGCGAATTTTTTTAGGCCACGAGCACGAACTGCAGCAGAAAGCAGTCGCTGCTCATTTTAAGGTTGGCCCTGATGATTACAAAGCCATCAGGTTCAATGAAAATTTGTATTCAAAAATCGCTTCAGAAAATGTGTTGAACTTCAAACCGCTGGGAATGCAGGGGACTGGGCCGCTCCTGGTATCTAGCCCTGAATCGACCAACTATGAGAATTTAGGAACTTTTGAAGAAGCCCAACATCATCTCATAAGGCAATTGGTGCGCTGGCAAAAACTTTCTATCGACCTTTTAGACTCAGAGTTCGAAGTACAAAACATTATTGTAGTTGGTGGCTTCACTAAAAGCAACCTGTTTCTCGAAATCATGAAGCGAGAACTTCCTCAGCGGAAAATATTTGTGTCAGATCATCCGCGTGCGACCGCTCTCGGCGCCGCCTGGCTTGTTCGAGGAAAAGATTCGTATTCGGACAAGAAGAGTTTATTGAATGTAATTCCGGTCTGATTTGGCCCTTGGTATGGCGCAATCGTTGGATACCATTGATCCGGCCGAAAATTATACCTATATTTTTAGCGAAAACGGTTGTTGTACCCTAACCCGATAATCTATGTTCGAAGGATTCCTAACCATTGACGAAGGATCAAAAATTCCAAAATACCAGCAAGTAGTCGATACCATCGTCTCAGATATTGAACTGGGTATTGTAAAAGTTGGTGATAAGATCCCCTCGATTAACGAGACCAGCGAAGAGTATTATCTTTCTCGCGATACAGTTGAAAAGGCATACAAGATCCTGCGCAAACGCGGCATTATTACGGCTGTCCGGGGAAAAGGCTTCTATGTTTCAAGCACAGGGAAAAACGAGGAACGAAGGGTACTGCTGATGTTTAATAAACTCAGCGACCATAAGAAAACAGTGTATAATTCATTTGTAAGAAACGTAGGCGAAGGCTTTACTGTGGATTTGCAGGTTCACAATGGCGACAGCCGCACGCTTGAGAAGATTATCATTGAAAGCCTTGGGCGATATGATTATTATGTTTTGATGCCCCATCTTCGCCAGGAGACTGAGAGCGTAAAGGCCGCCATTAATAAGGTTCCCAAAGAACGACTGATACTATTGAACAAAGATCTCGAGGGAATCGACGGCGATTATGGATGTGTCTTTGAAGATTTCGAGTTGGATATTCATCAGGCACTGTACACTGGAATTCATAAGATAAGGCATTACAACAAGCTGGTTTTGGTTTTCCCTCCCGATAATTACTATTGCTCCGACATTCAAAAAGGATTCACGAATTTCTGTGATGCTGAAGGATTTGATTATGAAATCATTGAAAAGGTCGGAAGCCGCGAAGTGGTAGACGGTGAAGTATATATCGTCATTGAGGAAATCGATGTAGTCGAACTCATCAAAAAAGCCAACGCCCTCAACCTGCGCCTTGGATCCGATATTGGTATCATTACCTATAACGATACCCCTTTCAAGGAAATTCTTGCTGGTGGAATCTCCGTTCTAACCACTGATTTTAATCGAATGGGTGAAACGCTGGCAGATATGATTAAGAATCGGAAGCGAAATAAGGTAAAAAATCCGTTTACGCTCATTATCCGAAACTCTTTGTAGCCAGCCCGGCTTGTTGAGATCGTCAAAATAGCTTTCAACGCTGACGCATGCGGTCGGCGATGAACCTGCTTCGATCCAATATTTTTATACCCGTATGTTTATTGTCCGCTGATTAGAAATTTAATTCTGCACGGCCTCCCGCTACCTCGGCTGCATCCGCCTTTTGATTATCTTTGCAGCTTATTTTGTTCAGAATATGATCGCTGCTAATAATTTATCCCTCCAATTCGGTAAAAGGGTGTTGTTTGACGAGGTAAACATAAAGTTTACTGCAGGAAACTGCTATGGAGTAATTGGAGCCAATGGCGCAGGAAAATCGACTTTTCTTAAGATTTTGTCGGGTGAAATCGATCCGACCCGCGGAAATGTAAGCATTGAGCCCGGCAAGAGAATGGCCGTTTTGCGGCAAAATCACCACGAATTCGATCAGGTCAGTGTACTCGATACCGTATTGATGGGCCACTCCAAACTGTGGAATATCATGAAGGAAAAGAATGCGATCTATGAAAAACCAGAGTTTTCGGAAGCGGACGGGATCCGGGCATCAGAATTGGAAGCAGAATTCGCTGAAATGAATGGCTGGAATGCAGAATCAGATGCTGCCGCGCTTCTTAGCGGACTCGGAATTGATGAAGCAGATCATTTCAAACTCGTTAAAGACCTTAGCGGGAATCAAAAAGTAAGAGTTCTGTTAGCGCAGGCTATTTTTGGTAACCCTGACATTCTTATCCTTGATGAACCTACCAACGACCTGGACATACATACAGTGACGTGGTTAGAGGACTTTCTGTTAGAATTCAGAAACACTGTTATCGTTGTATCACACGACCGGCACTTTCTTGATACCGTTTGCACGCATATCGTTGACATCGACTTTAACGCCATCCGGTTGTTTACCGGGAATTATTCGTTCTGGTATCAATCAAGCCAGCTTGCGCTGTCACAACGATCTGCGTCGAACAAAAAGGCAGAGGAAAAGAAAAAGGAATTGCAGGAATTTATTGCCCGCTTTAGTGCGAATGCTTCAAAATCCCGACAAGCCACCAGTCGAAGGAAATTGCTTGAGAAAATTAGTGTCGACGATATCCAACCGTCAACGAGAAGGTACCCGGCTATAATTTATCAGCAAAAGCGGTCAGCCGGTGACCAGATACTGCACGTCGAACATCTTTCCTATTCCCTTAATGGCAGCCCATTGTTCCGCAATCTGGACTTTTATGTT
The DNA here is from genome assembly GCA_946478915.1 of uncultured Chryseolinea sp. Next base: position 4,865 of record CAMLER010000148.1, on the reverse strand, counting down.
AACAAGGGCGATAAGATCGCATTCCTAAGTAAAGACAGTCTCGCAATAACATCACTATTCCGTATTCTGATAGGTGAGATCAAGCCTGACAAAGGCACTTTTAAATTTGGACAAACAATCACAACTGCCTATCTGCCAAATAATAATGAAGAATACTTCAAGTCAGATGACAACTTAATCGACTGGCTACGGCAATTCGCTGACGACGAGAACAAGGATGAGGTATACATCCGCGGATTTTTAGGTAAGATGCTTTTCTCTGGCGAAGAAGTATTTAAAAGGTGTAATGTGCTTTCCGGAGGTGAAAAAGTAAGATGTATGATCTCCCGAATGATGCTCGCTGGCGGTAACGTACTCATTTTAGACGAACCCACGAACCATCTGGACCTTGAGTCTATAACGGCATTCAACAATGCGTTAAAAGATTTTCCGGGTACTGTCCTGTTTACATCACATGATCATGAGTTTACTCAAACTGTAGCAAACAGGATTATTGAAATTACACCCAATGGATTCATCGATAAGCTGATGACGTACGACGAATACATCACCAGCGAAAAAGTGTCAGAGCAAAAAGAATTACTCTACGCCTGATTATTTTTGTTCCTTATCGACATTGGAATTAGGGGTGCTTCTGACGTAAACATATTTTGTCGACCCGGCATTCGAATTCTTCGCTTGCATGGTGAGCATTCCATCCCGAAGTACAATATTGTATTCTGTAAGATCATTAACTGATACAGCTGCAGAAGTTTCCTTTTTCTGCGCGCTTTCCAGATAAAGTACGGAGTGATTTTCATTCAATCGATATGATCCCTGATCTCCATCCTCAGCTTGCTGAGTATAAGTTCCATCTTCATTGAACTCAATCCACGACCCTTCCGAATTTGGATTTGTTGTAATCTCGCGACTTCCAGCATAGACCTTTTGTAATTGCCATTTGCCAACGATGGTTTCAATTCTCTTGTCAGGGGCATCTTCTGAACGTTGTGCTGAAGTTTCGAAAGCAATGGTAAGAATCAGGGCAAGCAATAAAAGAGATGTATTCCGTATCATATTCTTTTTCAATAGTTAAGTTGAAGGTCTCAATTTAAAATGGTGAATGAAAAAATCGTGCCTTTGGTTAACTCGTTAAAATCATGTTGAATTATGGCTGGTGGGGAAAGGGCATCTGGAAAAAATGTGTAAAATTTACACAACTGGATTCTACTTTCCCTGAATGTGCAGCTTAGGACCTTCTACAAGAACTTCTTCAATTAGTTTTCCACCCTTCATTCTTAAAATACGCTGGGTCCGCTGAGCAAGGTCAAGATTGTGGGTAACTAAAACTAAGGTCGTGCCCTTTTCCTTGTTCATTCCAAACAACAGATCAGTGATATGAGTCGCATTTTCATCATCCAGGTTTCCTGTTGGTTCATCGGCAAACAAAATTTTCGGATCGGTGATGAACGCTCTTGCCATTGCCACGCGCTGCTGCTCACCACCGGAAAGTTGAGAAGGATAGTGGTGCAATCGATCTGCAAGCCCAACCCTCCCCAGAAGTTCGATTGCTTTGCTTTGCACATTTCGTTCGCCGCGCAATTCCAGGGGAACCATTACATTTTCTACAGCAGTAAGCGTAGACAGCAATTGAAAATTCTGAAAAACAAACCCTACATACTGGTTGCGGACATACGCACGATCGTCCTCGCTCATGGCATTCAGCTTAAAACCCATAAGCGACACAATTCCGGAAGTGGCAGTATCCAATCCGGCACACAACCCAAGCAATGTGGTTTTACCGCTTCCAGAGGGTCCGATCAATGCGAGCGAATTCCCCTGCTCCACTGTAAATGACACATCGTCAAGCACAACAAGATCCTTGTCACCCGAACGATATATCTTGGTAAGGTTTTCAGCTTGGAGGATCGCAGTTGACATGATTTTTGTTTGAATCAATAATGTTAGTGTAGACGTTTAAAATTCAAATATTGTTACTGAAAGTTTAAAACGCGAACTTGATCGGCTATGGGACTGAAATTGCTTTATATTTTCTTAATACTTAACCTGATAGAACTAAATCCGGCTCCAAAAGTAATTCTTTTTTACGGGGATAGTCTTACTGCGGGATATGGTTTATCGCCCGAGGAGGCTTTTCCTGCCCTGGTCGAAAAGAAATTGAATAAGACCGATAAGGTAGCCAGTGTAGTTAACGCGGGTCTTAGCGGAGAGACTTCAGCCGGTGGCCTAACTCGTTTGAATTGGGTGATTCGGCAACCTATTGACATTTTTGTTCTTGAATTGGGAGCAAATGATGGTCTACGCGGACTGCCGCTGGATCAAACAAAGAAGAACCTACAGCAAATCATCGATCGTGTAAAAGCAAAATACCCGAAGGTTAAAATTGTTATAGCCGGAATGATGGTTCCTCCCAATATGGGCCCGGAATATACCGCGAATTTTAGAAAAATCTTCCCTGAACTCGCAGCCAAAAATAACGCGACATTGATTCCTTTTTTACTTCAGGACGTCGCCGGTAATGAAAAGCTTAACCTGGGAGATGGCATCCATCCAAATCCGGAAGGCCATAGGATCGTTGCGGAAAATGTTGCAAAAGTTATCGAACCGCTTATTGCTGATTAACCGCTTAGCGATTTTTCAGTCTGGTTCTTATCTCAACAATATCCAACATATTGTGACTGAAGAATTTCGCTTTTGTCCGCCTTCGTTACTGTATTTCAAATGCTATTTAGATTTAAACCGAATAACAAATACTGGGAAAATCGTCAGAATTGATTGATTTCAATACCTTTATAATCAAAAGGTGATATGAAAAAACAAACTTATACTCCCGCTCGATCGATCACTCCCGAGATCGAAGAAATGTTGAACCGACAAATTGTAATGGAGGGCAAGTCATCAGCTGCCTACCTGTCGATGGCATCCTGGTGCGACACCCAGGGCTTTGAGGTTTCAGCGGAATTTCTTTATAAGCACTCCGAAGAAGAGCGTATGCACATGCTTAAACTATTCAGGTATGTTAATGCAGCCGGTGGCCACGCTCTTCAACCCGAGGTGTCTGGGATCAAGCACAAGTTCGGCACACTTCGAGAAGTCTTTGAATCGGTATTGGCACACGAAATTGAAGTCACGAAATCAATTAACAATATCGTAGACCAGTGCCTGCAGATCAAAGACTTCGCCACATTTAGCTTCCTGCAATGGTATGTGACAGAACAACGCGAAGAAGAAACGCTCGCCCGCCGGGCTGTTGAAATCTTTGATATCATCGGCGAAGAAGGTGTTGGATTGTGGATGATAGACCAGGAAGTTGGCAAGCTTGAAGCCTACGCTGCGCGCATTTCCGGTAAGTTGTAATTGAAAAATACAACCTGCGAAACGCAAGGACACCAAGAGATATCACATTGCGAAAAAGCTTTGGAAAAAACTTGGCGTCTTTGCGATCTTGGGTTAGGTTGTTCCCTTAGTTGATTAATTCTTTCAACACCATCCTGAATTCGTTCAACATCATCGCGGTTGCACCCCAGACAATTTCGTTCTCGATGTTGAAGTGTGGCGCATTCATACGGTATTGACCGGCCGCCAGGATCTCCGTTGTACGAACAGCGTCATCTTTAACGAGCTCGAAGATACTTCCCGTTAAGATGCCTGCAACTTCGTAAGGATCCGGTATCCATACCGGTACACGATCAATGCTTGCCACTACCGGTGTTATAAGGAAGTTGCTGGGTATGACATGAAACTCGCTTAGTCTGCCGAGTACGTTAACGCTACGGCTATCTACACCGATTTCTTCTTGCGCCTCCCTTAACGCGGTATCAATAGAATTTTCCCCAGCCTCGGCTTTTCCACCGGGCAAACTTATTTGTCCCCCATGAGCACCAGGATATTCGGGTCGCTTTATCAGTGGAAACTTAATATCCCCCTCCTCTTGATAGAGCAGAATCAATACGCTTCCAGGGCGAGTCGGTCCATCAGCTTTGAATTTCGGCTTAAATTGTCCAACGGGCACGGCACGAAGAGGATCATGTGCTAACGCAGAAGGCAATTCATTCTTAAGCCGCTCACTCAAATGCTTGATTAACGAATCATACATAGTCTATTTGCATTTCCCCTCAAAGTCTTGTAAGCTCATTTCGTCACGTTCAAGCGCCTTTGCATAATACGTACATGCCTGCACTTTGTTATTGTTCCTATGATATGCCTCGCCCAAATAAAAATAAAGATTCTGGATGAATGGATCGCTTGATTCAGCTCTCAGCAACAATCGGATCGCGTCGTCATACCTGTTGCTCATCAGATAATAAAGACCTTTGTTCCTGTAAGCCCATCCGTTGTAAGGATCGAGTGTAATGCTCAGGTCGATATCTTGAATTGCCTTATCCATCTGATGGCTTTGCAGAAAAATGTATCCGCGATTGTTAAGGAAGTAAGGGTCCCGCGACTGTTTCGAGAGAGCTTTATTAACCAAATCAAGAGCCCGATCATAATTTTTCAGCTCCACTTCAACCATAGCCAACGCGTTAAATGCATTGGCTTCGACCGGGTTCATTTCAATTGAACGATTCAAATAGTAAGTCGCACTATCAAATTCCCTTTTGTAATAATGAACCGTACCAAGGTTCACCAAAATTTCACTGTTTCTTTTGTCGAGTGCAGATGCCTTTCTGAGCGAATTCAGTGCATCATCAAATTTACGAAGACGAGTTAGCACCAAACCCTTGAGGAAAAATACCCTGGCGGTATCTGCGTAATTTCTTTCCAGCGTTTCAAGATCTTTTAGAGCGCGATAATGCTCGTTTGATTCAAAGGCCGCGTTTGCCCGATTAAAATAGCCATCAAAAAAAGTAGGATTGCATCGCACA
>CAMLER010000147.1 GCA_946478915.1 uncultured Chryseolinea sp. | reverse complement strand
GAAAACGTACGTCCTCCTCTCCAAACATTAGCGACTCTAAATCCATGGGAAATACTGCATTTATGAATTGCACAAGGTAGCAAAACCCACTCCCATAAAAAATGGATCAGCACGTCGAAACGTGTGATCGACAATAAACAAATCATGTGGATGGACGGGCAGTAACTAGATCTAATTACAATTTCACGCCAATCGAATTGACGCACGTCTTCTCAAAAGTGGTAATAATTCAGCTTAAAATGTACTACCTTTTATTTGGTAAGAATGGTTGTCGCACTGCATTTACCGGACCCAGGAGAAAAAATTTCTACCAGGTACAAATAGTTAGGCTCGCGAATGTTCACGTTGAAAGTGCGCATCGACGGATTTTGACCATCGGAAATATGGGTAACTAATGTTCCGTTGGAATTGGTGTAAGTGCCCTCCGCAACGATAATTCCATCCTTTGAAAATTCTTCGATTTTTAAAGTTCCATCCGCTGAAAAAGTATACTTTTTACAAGCAGAATTTTCACAAGCAAAGGTAACCGTCAGATCCTGGCTGGTGTCTTTGCAATTCAGCGCAGTGATGGTCTGCAACGTCCATGTGCCAACAAGTGGGTTAAGATTTTCGTCTCCATGACAGGAAGCCAGAAAAATAAGTGCGAAAACGGCCAGCCAGTTGGTTCTGCACAAAAAATAGGGCGGAAATGACGCCCTCAAAGATAAAGTGCTCATTATGCCGATGAATTCACTTTATAGGCGATAAGTAACATCAACGGCGGTAAATTTTCGGTAGGAAAATCACAGTTTTTACCCGCCAAACAGCCACATTAATCCTTGTCCTGATCGTATGCAATTCCGAGCACAACCATAAAAATTCCATAACAAACGGTCCCAAGGGCCACCCCGATAAAATAGCCATACCCCACTTCATCGCCGAGAAAGTCAAAGGCTTTATCGGTATTCACTACATATTTTGACTGTCTTGTAAATACAGCTTTTAGCAGAAAGATTCCAGTTATTCCAACGATAACGGCCCGGGAACAAAAGCCGATCCACGCCAGCAAGTTGATGATCCGCTTCCAAACTTTGGAATAATGATCGATGTCCAGCCTTTCCTTATACCCTCCCGTAACACCATAAATAAGCTGCACAACTGCGGTGACCATTATTGCGAAACCCATAGCAGTTATCACCGAAGGGCCCCAACCTTCATTTAGCATATTCGATATGAGTTCGCGCTCTTCACGAGGTTCTCCATTTTGCTGGATATTTCCAACGCCGAGAATAACCTTGACGGCGGCGTAGACTATGAGGAGATCAGCAACAGTACTTAAAGCAATGCCTAGTCGCTTACCCACGCCAACAAGATTCTTCCCGTATCCATAAGGATCAGTAATAGCTTCGAAGATTCGCCAGACAAAATAGCAGGCAGTTCCCACCATGATAATCCATAACAAAATCTTTCCGGCAATCACATCGTTCAGAATCGCAAGCATACTACTTTCATCTGCCCCACCCTCACGAATCTTTAGGAAAGACAATATCGCAATTGTTCCGACACCAATATAGCTTAAGCCAGTAGAAATGCATCCGTAAATCGGGAGATATTGAAAGAATGTATTTCTTGATTTGGTAGCCATAAATATTACTCACGGAAAGAAGTTCATACCAACCTGCACAGTCACTTTCATTAAACAAGGGTACGTATATGAAATGTTAAAAAAATGTAATGTTTCTGCTAATTCCCTGCGCTTTGTGTCGCTCGGTTTGTGTGACCCAGACATCCATCATCCAGTCAGTGATGCAATTAAATTACCCTAACAAATACGCTCGCATAAAGGCAGGTAATATAATAATATGTCAGCGCGTTGATCGCGAATACATCGCGGCTGCAGTTATTGGCTTAGCCTATTCGTTGTGAGTAGTAGCACCCAATCACTTAGGCCTTGGTGATTTTTACCCGGCGGGAAAAACTCCTTAATACCGTTGTTAGGTACCGGAGATTCGCTGACGCGAACAAAGCTTCCATCTGTGGGATCGAACCAGTATGCGAAGGCAGTTTTCCGCAATACACTGAGGTCCACCATCACGCCGCCTTTGTTGGCCGGCGGAATATAGGCAACCAGAAATGACCCATCCCTGGCTGCAGCTGCTGAAACATACGAGGCCGTTGTGTCGACATTGAGTGGATCTACTATAATTTCTTTCATTCCATTCAATCCTGATGGCACAAGTTTCCACCATTCCAACGACTTAATAAACTTATTAAGCCTCATCATATCCAATGCTCCCTGTGTTTGCAGGTGCTGCTGCCATATCGGGTCCACGAAAGGCCAGACGTATCCATTACCTGAGATATATCCACCAATAGTGCCAAGCCATCCCCACCATTGAAATCGGCGTACAGGTTGAGTCGCGTTCGGATTGTAATTATTCCCATCGGGACCTTCCTCATCGTACGGCTCCTCCAGTAAGAAAGCGGGCATCACCGGTTCGTGCGCATAGGCCTTACGTGACAGCTGCGGAACAGGTACTTTTAGTTCCCAGGTATAAACACCATTGAGGGTCATTTCATCACCAAAGTATGGATTGTCTGCGGCATTTTCACCGCTATGTGACTCAGCTGTATATTGCGTTGATTGCTGGTCCTTGACACTTTTGAGCCCATCGATGAGTGCCCGCTCTGCAGCCTCCTGCTCGGTATTAAACTTACCCATGTCACCCAACAACATCCACACGATGTTTTTTCGATGCTTATACCGCTCAGCAATCCATGCACCATAAACCGATACTTTCTCCCTTCCATTTGCCACCAACTCTTTCATCCAGCCTTGTTCCTCTCCATCATATCCCACATAAGCCGGAAACATAAATACCAAAAGACCTTTGGCTTCGCAGTACGCGAGAAATTTGTCTACAAAGCGCCAGTATTTTTCATTTGGTGTAGTAAAGTCGGGCGCCTCATTATTTAAGGAATTATACACAAGCTTTCCATCCCAATCCGATCCATTAAGTCTTTTTAAAAAGGGCATCTCGCCTTCTCCGTTGAATGGTACGCGATTACCATTAGGCCAATGGGTTATCGCTGCAAACTCTATGGCATTGTAGCCAAGCGATAAAGTGTTTTCAATAAATTGTAGATAACCTTTTTCGGACTGAGAAATAACTAACCACGCCGTGCGGCCAAGAATGGGGACAGGTTTGTTTTGTTGATCTACAAGGTGTCTCTTATCATCGCTTATTCTGAGCGGGAAGGTGGTCTGCGCCTTCAATGCATAAAATGCAAATAAAAAGACGAGTGATACCAGAAAATTTCTGAGCATGGGATTTATTTGGAAGTAAATATCTGCAGAAAATATTGGAGCCTTTTGAGTGGAATTAGAATTTTATTCCTAAACCCGGACAGCCAGAATAAATAACATCAAACAAATAATCTGAATTTGAAATTTGATCCTACCTTGTCAACTTGGCCCTTTTGTGTTGATAGTTAACAGGCCTGTAAAGATAAGGAATAGGGATAAGGATCTGGTGAAGAACATTAATGCTTGCGAATGATTCCACGTGTCCTGCGGCGATAAGGGAATACCGGTGTACGAATACTCGAAACCTCCACTTGCTTCTAACACGGGTTCCGTGGTATTCAAACATTTACAACCAACATGCTGTTGATGTCCGAGGGACTTGGTTCAAATCAGCATTAATAATACATTCATCCCTTTCTGAAACCTTTCTCTGAGGATACGTAAACCATGGAACGAGCCAACGGCCTTGAAAGCAACATCATAAAACCATCGGTCTTTCTGGTCGTTGTCACTTACCTTGCTTTCATCAGTCTGGGCCTCCCCGATGGATTGCTTGGGATTGCATGGCCCTTTATGAGTTCGCGCAGCAATGTTCCGCTCGACCACCTGGGGGTTCTGCTAATAGGCTTCACTTGCGGGTATCTCATGACAAGCGCTACGAGCGGAAAGGTTATGAAGCACGTTTCTTTGGGAATGCTGCTCTCAATTAGTTGCGTTGTAACTGCGTTGAGTTTGCTCACCTATGCAATGATGGATACATGGCTTATCATGATCGCGGCTTCAGTCTTTCTTGGCGCGGGAGGTGGGGCAATTGATTCTTCGATAAACACTTTTGCTGCTTCAAAATTCAGCGCAAGCACAATCAATTGGTTGCATGCATTCTATGGCGTCGGCGCAACGACTGGCCCACTGGTCGTTACAATTATGCTTTCGAAGAATTTGGAATGGTATTACGCTTATATCACAGTAGCATTCATACAACTCTGTCTGGCCGTGTTATTCGTGTTCACGCGAAACCGCTGGCAGACATCCTCCGGCGCAGAAGAGCATCATTCAACTTCCGAATATCTCCAGACGTTGAAACTTCCAATTGTATGGCTATCGGTGATGATCTTCTTTTTATATACCGGCTTGGAGCAGGGATTCGGTCAGTGGCTCTTTACAATTCTTACTGAGTCGCGCGGAATGACTGAAGAAATGGCTGGATTATTGACCGGGTCGTACTGGGGAAGTCTGACGGTTGGACGAATCATTTTCGGAATTGTATTAACCAGGATTCCTGTGAAGAAAGTCCTTTTCGGCGCAATCATCGGCATACTTGCAGGGATAACCCTTTTCACCCTCAATCTCGGAAGCATTACAACCATAATTGGAATTGTAATACTAGGAATTGCGGTCGCCCCTGTATTCCCCAGCTTGATTTCGGTAACTCCGGAGAGGATCGGTAAAGAGCATGCAGCCACAGCAATAGGTGCTCAGATTTCAATAGCAATGTTAGGCGGTGCGTTGGTGCCCGGATTGGCTGGCTGGCTGTCAGATGACTTTGGATTGGAAGTAATTCCGAAGGTTTTTCTGATAGCGGGAATTTTATTGACCTGCTTCTATTTTCTTGTCACTTCAAGGAAGAATAATATCATAGCAGAGAGGTGAAAGTTCCCAGGGCTTCTTAGACTATTATTATTCTGCAGCTACACCTCTCCCAATATTCCGTAATTGGCTTTCCGCAATTGCAGCAATCAAAATCGACAAAATAGTATCTAAAAAGTACTTTGTATTTCAAAGTTCATTTTGTAATTTTACAACGACGCATAACGAAACATATGATGATCAATCGAATAGAGATTCCCTCAACTACCTATCGCCTGGTAAGCGTCGTGTTTGGCGCAATTGCTTTTTTAATTGGAATGATAAACATCTTCTGGGGCAACGACCCAGGCTTCGGAATTTTCATTGTCCTACTTTCTATTCTCTATATTCCGAGGGCGAACGCAATCGCTAAAGAAAAAATTGGAAGAACAATTCCGGCAGTATTAAAAATTTTGATCGCCCTGTTCATCTTATGGTCGGCGCTGGGTGTAGGCGAGCTATTTGATAAAATTGAATTAATGGTAGAAGATTTAAGTAAAGTGTCAGACTAAATGATTTTAAAAAGAATTTCTTAAGTAAAAAGCATCCGATGCAGGATTGACTGTCACATCAAATCAGGTTAAAGGCAAGGTTTTATACGAAAGGCTAAGTCAGCCATTAGAAATTTTCCCATATTCAATGGCCACTAATACGGAACCATTCAATGAAAGGACACACGTTCGCACTTTTTTGCCTTGCGATAGCAATATCCCTTAGCTTCAACCAAAACCCGCCTGAAACCGAAATATCCAATGGATTAATTAAAGCCAAGATCTATTTGCCTGACGCTCAGAATGGATATTACCGAGGCACGCGATTTGACTGGAGCGGCGTGATCTATGACCTTGAGTATGATGGGCACAAGTTCTTCGGAAAATGGTTCGACCGCTATGAACCAACATTGCACGATGCTATTATGGGACCCGTTGATTCCTTTAATCCTATCGGATACGACGAGGCAAAGGTCGGTGAAGGTTTTCTTCGTATTGGTGTAGGTATACTCGAAAAGCCCGACGAAGCACGTTACGCATTTACCACACCTTACAAGATATCAGATCCCGGCAATTGGAAAATCCGCAGGCGGTCATCTGAGGTAGCTTTCATCCATGACTTAAACAGTCCTGAATATCAATACCAGTACACCAAGAATGTTAAGCTTATCAAAGGGAAACCAGAACTTGTACTGGAACATATTCTAGAAAATAAAGGATCAACTACAATAGAAACCGATGTATACAACCACAACTTCTTTGTGATGGACAACCAACCGACAGGTCCCGACTTCGTTGTGAAATTTCCCTTCGCGCCGCAGGGCGAGCTGAAAGGCAAAGCAGAAAAGGGTGCCATTGATGGCCGGCAAATCGTTTACAATGACGTTATTGAAAAGGGAGAATATTTCGCCGTCTCACCATTAACCGGATACGGTTCGACAGCAGTAGATAACGACCTTCGTATTGAAAACACAAAAACCCAAACCGGAGTCAGAATTATCGGCGACAGGCCTATCGTGAGGTTTGTGTACTGGTCAGCCGCTGCTACACTTTGTCCTGAACCTTACGTCCATATTAAGGTCGAACCAGGTGAGACGGTTGTCTGGGTTATCCGGTATGAGTTCTATTTATTAAAAGGTAATCGGTAATCAAGTGATCAGTATGTTCGAGCTAAGAGCATCAGTCGTCGATCCGAGCGAACTCACGCTCACAAGGAAAAGGTTGCCGGTAATCAGGTGTAAGGTAATCTGGTGCACGATAGTTATCGGGCCGGTCGGCTCGAACTGAAGTTTCTCCTATATCCGATCGAGCGTACACTCACTCTGACGCACACACCACGGATAACGAATAACGGACAAGTTATCGTTAAGCCATCGAATGCAGCGCAACACGATTTCCCTCCGTATCGGTAAAGTGCGCCATGAACCCATTCTCACCAATCGACGTCTTGGGCATCAAAATTTTTCCGCCAGCCTTCTCGACCTTTGACAAAGCGACACTTAAATCCTTTCCACCGTTGAGGTACACGACGCTGCCTTTGGAAGACGGTTCATAACCTTCACCATGAACTATGGCTCCTCCAATTTCATTTTGTGAAAAGCCCGGAAGAAAACCGTAGTTGAGACCTCGCGGCGAATCCATTTTGTGTACATCGCCACCCAATACCTGACCATAAAATGAGCAGGCTCTCTCGAAATTTTTTGCTGGTATTTCAAACCAGGTAATCACGTTTGCCATATTTAATTTTTTAGGTGATTGATTGTTTATTGTGAATTAAAATTATTTGTTCCAACGTCCGGGTCCTAATGCAAACTTTTGAAAAACGTAAACTTCTATTATTATACTAACTTAGCACCTTATAAATGTAAATTATTAAAGGAACTTCCAAATTCCGTAAGCTTCAGTGGTCAAAAAAGGCAACCTGTTTTTGCTGATGAAATCGCTTTCAAAGAGCGAAAAACGCTATTTCCGGATTTATGCTGGGATGAAAGGAAGTGACACGAACTACCTCTTGCTGTTCGACGCAATAGACAAACAGAAGCAATATGACGAAGAGGAAATTCGAAAGAAATTCAAGGGAAAAAAGTTTTTATCGCAGCTCCATGTAACCAAGATCTATTTGACGGAGCTTATCCTGAAAGCGCTGAAAAATTATTATTCAGATTCGTCCGTTCATTCCAAAATTCTCAACCTGCTAAAAGACATTGAGCTGCTCTTTGAAAAAGAGTTGTATGACCTATGCCATCATAGGATTGAAAAAGCGGAAGGGCTAGCCCGCAGATACGAAAAATTATCACTGCAGACAGAGATCCTTTTTTGGAAACGAAAACTTGCACTGGCCGTAGCACCTAACACGGATGATGTCAACTCAATCCTAACAAATGAAGAAACAATAATCGAGCAAATGAAAATGCTTAACACCTGGTGGCGTCGTACCATAAATATTAACAAACTCCTTAAAGATGATACCTTCATAACACAATTCCACACACCGAAACACAATAAGTCAAATGTGCTCCAATCGCAGGTGTTACATTACCACATTTTGTATGGCATCAACTTTATAAAAGGTGACATAAGAAAAGCAGACCAAAATATCTCCGAACTCATCACGCTGCTTGAACGATTTCCCCATCGCATCCAGGAAGATCCCCATGCCTATGCTACTGCAATCGGAAATAAGATTGGTTTGTATTTGAGCAAAAAAAAGTGGAAAGCCATCCCGGCACTTATTAAAAAAATGCGCGAAGTTCCTTCGAGATACAAACTGAAAAGTGAAAGCCGGTTTACCGTGCGACTGTGGTTAAGACTCTTCAACGTTGAGCTGGAGATGTATCGCGATTCCCGGCAGCTTGACAAGGGAATTGTACTGATGACTGAGATCCAACAGTTCATAGACAAAAGACGGAAGTCGATACCCGCAGACTACTTACTCTTATTATACTACCAATTTGCCAATATCTTTTTTCTGAAGAAGGCGTACTCACAATCCCTCCATTGGTTGAATGAAATTATAAACGTCAACTTTGGAGATACAAGAAATGACATCCAATGCTATGCACGCATTCTCAACCTTATGGTTCATTTCGAACTTAGGAACATTATTGTGTTACGGTATGCGCTTGATAGTTGCCGACGATTTCTAAAGAAAAAACGGTTTACCATCACATCCCAAAAAGAACTTTTAAGTTTATTTTCAAGACTCAGTCATGCCAATCCGGAAGAATATGCAGCAATATTTAAGAAAGCACTTTCGGAAATTTATCCCCCTGGCTCCAAACAAGAGCAGGATTATATTGATATAAAAGGTTGGCTTCTTGAGAAAGGTAATCGGTCATCAGGTAAACCGTAATCGGTTGGCTCGATCAAAACTCAGCATTATTATGCTCGCACACCCACTCTCACTATTAACTATTAACCCTACTTGTCAGCTTACATATTTACATAATAAAGTGATTAATTAAATGCAGGGTCAACAATGGTCCACAAAGGGTGCCAACGAACACGACGTGAGAACTGCGTTGGTTCGTCGTGCCTCTCTTGGTGGTCTTGGTGACCTTGCATTTAGTGAGCGCATTGTTAGTAACCCATACACAATTCACAAATTGACAAAGTAGGATCAACTATTAAAACTATTAATGACACCCTTAACGACAATATAGGTAACATTCTCTCGTTTCATAACCCAAGTAGGCAGTGCTTAGGTGGAACATATGTGTGATTAGCCCATGCATACTTGACATAAAGTTCTGATCACTTGCCCCTTGTATGAAATCAATTTCCCTGTTGGTTCTTGTGCTCGGCCACCTATCTGTTAACGGACAGTACGTTGGTCCACCAAATAACGTTGGCCGCGAGTATGGCAATCCAAAAATGCCATTGATGGTGTCTCATTTAGCTGGTGCTAATAAAGAGAGGTTGAAACGAGCAGTTAAGAACTCACGTCATTCGATATTTGGTAAAATATTATGCTTTCGTAAATTATGCAGGATACAATCGGGCCACCCTGCATCCCTTCGGCAGATCAGTTATAAAAAATTCAGAAAAAAAATTGCAAGGAATGCGAAGAAGGGCGCATATAAGAACGTTAGTAGCGATTCTACCTATTCACGTAAGCCGGCTCCACCTGAAGCGATGCCCACCAAGGTTGATACTTTTGATATTCAACCAAAAGTAATTTTTCCCGGCACGAAAAAGGACAGCCTGATTATTCTAAGTGCCGAACTATTATTTGAAACAGGTAGCTCAACGCTACGACCTGAACATTTTACGCGGCTCAATTCAATCGTCCACTACCTGCTCGCGCATCCAGACCGCCTGGTCAGAGTATCTGGTCACACTGACGACATTGGAAATGAAATTCACAATCTTGCTTTGTCCAAACAGCGTGCAGATGTGGTAGCAGGTTATCTTATAAGAAATGGAGTCTTTGTTAATCG
>CAMLER010000146.1 GCA_946478915.1 uncultured Chryseolinea sp. | reverse complement strand
AACGGCGTATTCTTATGGAAATAGTCCGGGCGCTTTAAAAGAATATGCGTACTTTAAAGACAATAGCGATGGCAAGTTTCAAAAGGTGAAACAATTGAAGCCAAACGCATGGGGCTTGTACGGGATGTTGGGCAATCTGAGTGAATGGACCCTGGATCAATACGAACCGGATGCTTACACGAAGCGTTCTGGCGGCGCAAAGGATCCGCTAGTCCCACCCGGTTCACGATATCCAAGAGTGGTAAGGGGTGGCTCTTATCTTTCGGATGCAAATGAGTGTCGGTGCGCCAATAGGATAGCGTCACTCACAGATTGGAACAAACGCGATCCCCAGATACCAAAGAGTCGCTGGTGGTTGACAGATGGAATGACGGTAGGCTTCAGGTTGGTTAAGCCAGCGGTGCAGCCCAGCAAGGAGGAGGCTGAACAATTTTTTGCGCGGTACCTGAAGTGAAAAATGATTTACCTATACTAAATACTAATAGATTTACTAGACGATTAACAAATAAATTGCCCTATGAAATCAACAAATGAAACAAGCAAGACTTCACGCAGAGAGTTTGTAAAACAAACCTCACTGCTTGCGGGAGGTCTTATGGCGGCTCCATTGGTCTCCAATGCCGGCTATTTTAATTCGGTAGATGATACCATTAAAGTTGCTGTGATTGGTTGTGGAGGTCGTGGTACTGGAGCGGCGATGCAGGCATTGCTGACCAAGCAAAACGTAAAACTGGTAGCGATGGCTGATGCTTTCCGCGACAGGCTTGACGAGTGTTTTAATGCGCTTACATCTGATGATAATGAGGAAGGAAATGTAAAAGCCAAAGTTGCGGTAACCGAAGCAACAAAGTTTGTTGGTTTCGATGCTTATATGAAAGCCATTCCGTTGGCTGATGTTGTGATATTGACAACTCCTCCGGGATTCAGGCCTATCCATTTCGCAGAAGCTATCAAGCAAGGCAAGCATGTGTTTATGGAGAAGCCTGTAGCGACGGATCCCGCCGGTGTGAAGAAAGTTTTGGAAACTGCGGAAATCGCAAAGCAGAAGAAACTCAATGTGGTTGTAGGACTTCAACGACACTACCAAAACTCGTATCGGGAACTCTACAAACGCGCGCAAGATGGAATGGTCGGTGAGATCACTTCGGGACAGGTATGGTGGAACAACGACGGCGTTTGGGTTAAAATGCGTGAGTCCGGACAGACTGAAATGGAATATCAGATGAGAAACTGGTACTATTTCAATTGGCTATGCGGTGATCATATCAACGAGCAGCATATCCATAATATTGATGTCATGAACTGGTTCAAAGGTTCGTATCCGGTTAAAGCTCAGGGGATGGGTGGAAGACAGGTTCGGACAGGCAAAGAGTTTGGCGAAATTTACGATCATCATTTTGTTGAATTCCATTATGCTGACGGAAGCGTTATGAATAGTCAGTGCCGTCATATCAAGGGCACTTACGCCATCGTGGATGAAATGCTCGTCGGTACAAAGGGTGTGATCAAGTGTGGCGCAATGCAGATCGTTGCCAACGGAAAAACACTGTACCAATACGATAAGAAAAAAGAGAACAATCCTTATCAGACAGAGCATGACGAACTGTTTGCTGCAATCGCGAAAGGTGAATTCAAGTTTACAGACGCAGAAAATGGTGCTAAGGCTACCCTTACGGCGGTGATGGGGCGGATGGCAACCTATTCCGGACAAGTGATGGAATGGGATAAAGTGCTGAACTCCAACATTAGTATTATGCCTACAAAATACGCATGGGACGCTAAGCCGCCTGTGCTGCCGGATGCCAATGGGAATTACCCCATCGCAATGCCAGGCCAGACCAAATATTTCTCCTGACATAATTACGACGTCGGCCAGCCGCCGACGTCTTTTTTATTTTTAATACTTTGCTACAGTATACGATAACAGCAGCACCTCAACACTTCAACACCTCAACACATCAGCACCTCAACACATGAAAAGGCGAAATTTTCTTCAGCATGGATTAGCAGCAACGGCATCGACCCTGGTCGCGGGTAATGCGATTGCATCAACAAAGAAGTCCGAACCCGCAAAAGGTTCATTGCAGCAGACCTTTAAGATGAATTATGCTCCACACGATGGAATGTTCGCTGCCCATGCGGGAAAGGATTTTGTGGAACAGATTAAATACATGCACAGTCAGGGATTCAGAGGGATTGAGGACAACGGGATGCTTAAGCGTACAAAGGAAGAACAGGATAAGATAGCATCAACATTATCCAAACTGGGTATGACCATGGGTGTGTTCGTTGTCGATGGAGGAGATAATTGGAAAATTTCGTTGACAACAGGGAAGCAGGAATTCAAGGATACATTCGTAAAGACGTGTAAGCAATCCGTTGAAGTCGCGAAGCGGGTAAATGCAAAATGGATGACCGTGGTGCCGGGTTTCTATGAACGCAATTTGCCAATTGGAGTTCAAACCGGAAATGTCATAGATGCTTTGCGTATGGGCGCTGAAATCTTTGAACCGCACGGACTGGTCATGGTTCTTGAACCGTTGAGTGATACTCCAGAACTTTTCCTGAGATATTCTGATCAGACCTATGAGATCTGTCGTGCTGTGAATAGTCCTGCCTGCAAGATATTATTCGATATCTACCACATGCAAAGAAACGAGGGCAACATCATTCCCAATATTGAAAAATGTTGGAATGAAATTGCCTATTTCCAGATCGGCGACAACCCCGGACGAAAGGAACCGACTACTGGTGAGATCAACTATAAAAATATCTTCAAGTATATCTACGATAAGGGATACCGCGGAATAATGGGAATGGAGCACGGAAATGCAAAACCGGGCAAGGAGGGTGAATTGGCGCTAATAAAAGCGTATCGGGAGAGCGATAGTTTCTGATCTCGTAGGCCTATATGGCTGGAATAAGCTAACTGGATAAATACTTCAGAATTTTCGAACGGGCAGTCAGGTTTTCGCGTAAATTTGGTACCCCTAAAAATTCCAAGGCCATGAAAGTTGTAGTTGGTCGCGTCGCTATCCTTTTGCTTTTCGTTCTGCCTGTCGCTTTGCATGCTCAGATTCTGAAGGACTTCGGAAAAAATGCCGCTCAAAAAGCCAAAACTCTTGGCTCTAAAGAAAACCGGGAAAAAGTAATGAACTCCGTCATGGGCGATATGGAAAAGGCCCGGGCAGAATTTGACTCCACAGATTTTGATTACGCTATTCTTTTAAGCGATAATTCCGGTTTGTTTGATGTGAAGGAAAAAGGCGAGGGTCAGGCAAAGGTCACTTCCGTATTGAGCATAGGTGCAGGCTTTATAAAGAATGCGGAAGTCTCTAATAAAGACAAGGCACGATTCCAACTGGATTTGGGTGAGGTACTGTATGCCAATTCGAAGTTTGCAATGGCTGAAAAGAAATTTGCCATAGCAAAAATGCTGTACGAGCAAGATTCTCTTCAGCATGAAATGGGTTACTTGAAAACGATCTCCAATCAGGGACTGCTATATGCTACCATGGGCCGATATACGCAAGCTGAGGAATACACAGCCCTTGCGTTAAAACTCAGACAGGAAAAATTCGGTCCGAAGAACACCAGTGTCGCGGCGTCGCTCAATAATTATGCGGTACTGAAATACAATCTTGCACAATACAATGAAGCGGAGAAGGATTTTGAATCCGCTATTTCAATTATTCAACAGAATGGACTGCAATCTACAATGACGTATGCGATTGCCCTTAACAATCAGGCAATGCTCTTTCAGACGATCGGAAGATATGAGGAAGCAGACCAGGTTTTGCGACAAGCAATCACTATCGCAGAAAAATTGCAGAACAACAAATCAAAAAATCATTTGAAGTTCCTGTCGAATCAGGCCTTGCTGTACAGGCAAATGGGAAAATATCCGGAGGCAGAAGCCATTTACCTGGGAATGGAAAAACGCCTTGGGAAAAATAATCCTGACTATGCCAGCATGCTGAATAATCAGGCTGCACTCTACATGGTGATGGGAAAGGAAGACAAGGTGGAAGAGTTGCTGAAAAAATCTGCCGCCATTTACAAAGCGAGTTTTGGAGAAGACAATCCGGCGTTCGCGAGAGCAACCAGTGATCTTGGAAATTTTTACCGCTATAAGACAAGGTATGCTGAAGCCGATCCATTGCTGGACAAAGCATTGAAGATCCGCGAGGCAACACTTGGACGAAACCATCCGCTTTTTGTACAATCAAAAGAAGACCTCGCTATCCTTCATTGGAAAAAAGGAAGTCTGGACAAAGCTCTTCCACTTTACAATGAAGTCATGACCAAATCCTTGGATTTTGTAAATCAGTATTTTGCTCCGATGAGCGAGGCAGAGAAGACAAAGTACTGGGATGTGTTGTCTCCACGCTTCCAGCGGTTTTATAATTTTGCTGTCGAAGCCAGTTCACAACATTCTACCGTTGTTCAGGATTTGTATGACTATCAAATTGCCACAAAAGCTTTGTTGCTTAACTCCACCAACAAGGTCAAGCAATCGATCATGTCGAGCAAAGATGCACAACTAATAAAAGATTATCTGGCATGGCTCGATCAAAAGGAAACGCTCGCGCGTCTCTATGCATATTCAAAGGAAGAATTGAAGATTCAGGAGATCAACCTTGATTCTCTTGAGACTGCCGCAAATGCAATGGAGAAAAATTTATCAGCGCGTTCAACGGCTTTTTCGGCAGGATACTCAACGCAGAAACTTAGCTATAACCAGATTCGTAACCTGCTGACAGATACCGAGGCCGTTGTGGAGATCATTCATGTGAAAAAATATGATCAGATATTTACTGCAGATTCAAAATATGCTGTGCTTGTTCTTACCAAAGCGAATGAAGTACCCAAACTTATCCTGCTTGAGAATGGACAATTGCTGGATACGCGGTACTCAAAGTTTTATCGAAATGCGATTCAGCAGCGAATTGCCGACGAACATTCATATCAGCAATTTTGGGCTCCTATTGAAGCCGAGCTATCGGGTAAGAAATTGGTATATGTTTCACCCGATGGAACTTTCAACCAATTGAATTTAAACACAATCAAAAAGCCTGATGGAAATTATGTGATCAGTCAATTTGACCTGGTGACCATCGGAAACTCAAAAGATCTTATTGAACTTAAGGCTAAGAAGCCAAAAGTACTGAAGAAGAATGCGACCCTGCTCGGCTTCCCGGATTACGGGCCGGGCGAAATAGCCGTCTTGCCCGGTACAAAGGTGGAGATCGATGGAGTTTCAAAGGTCTTGAAGGCTTCAGGGTACCAGGTAAAACAATTTACGCAGAAGCTTGCGACTGAGGCAAACCTTAAATCGATCAAGGGGCCGACACTAATGCATATTGCAACGCATGGCTATTTTCTGAAGGACGTTGAAAATATGGGATCTGCTTTTGGAATTTCGCTTGAAAATGCCAACGATAATCCGTTGCTTCGGTCCGGCCTGATGCTTGCAGGAGCAGGTACAACGGTAAGCGGTGCACGCATGCCGAATCTTGAAAGCAATGACAACGGTATCCTTACTGCTTATGAAGCGATGAACCTGAACCTTGAGGGGACAGACTTGATTATCTTAAGCGCGTGTGAAACTGGTTTGGGTGATATCAAAGCTGGTGAGGGTGTCTACGGGTTACAGCGCGCATTCCTTGTCGCTGGTGCCGACGCCCTTATAATGAGTTTGTGGAAGGTGGACGATGCAGCAACACAGCAATTGATGTCTAATTTTTATTCGAACTGGATTAAGCTCGGCAACAAACAAAAGGCGTTTAAACAGGCGCAGATGCAATTGATGTCTAAATATAAAGATCCTTACTACTGGGGAGCTTTTGTAATGATGGGAATGTAATGACTTTTAGAATATACCCTTACGTTGATTTCAGGAAATTTGTAATACTGTTTTTAGTGCTAGCCTCTTTGGCATCACACGCTCAGGAGGGTGAGGGTCTTAGATGGTTTAAGGGTAATACCCACACCCATTCCTACTGGAGTGACGGCGACGATTTCCCTGAAATGATCATGGAGTGGTACAAGTCACACGACTATGATTTCATATGTCTATCCGACCACAACACACTGGCGCAGGGTGAAAAATGGAAGTTGATACCTGATTTTCCAGCGCACGACAGAAGGTTCAGAGAATATCTTAACAAGTTTGGTGAAGACTGGGTAACCTACGAGATTGACAGTGCAAAACGCGTAAGGGTAAGACTTAAAACCCTGGAGCAATATGCGCCCTTGTTTGAGGAGAAGGGCAAGTTTTTGATCATTCAGTCTGAAGAAATTACCGACGGTTTTGAAAAGAAACCGGTGCATATCAATGCCATCAATGTAAAAGAGGTGATACTCCCACGCGGGGGTTCCAGTGTCACAGAAGTAATGCAGAACAATCTGGATGCTGTTCAAGAACAGCGTCAACGGACTGGCCAGGCTATGTTCGCTCATATTAATCACCCTAATTTTATCTGGGGTATTAGCTTGCAGGACATGATGAAGCTCAAAGGCGATCGGTTCTTCGAAGTATACAATGGTCATCCCATGGTTCACAACTATGGAGATTCTACGCGCCCGGGTACGGAGGAAATGTGGGACTTACTTTTGATCAACGGCATTAATAATAACAAGCCTTTTTTGTACGGATTGGCTACCGACGACTCGCACAATTATCTTAGTTATAGCGTCCGTAATTCTAACCCAGGTCGTGGGTATGTAATGGTGCGCGCAAAGGATTTGTCCGCAGCATCCATTGTGGAGGCGATGGAGAGTGGAAATTTCTATTCTTCCACTGGTGTAGAATTAGAAGAAATTGAATTTCAGAAAAGTTACCTTTCGATAAAAGTAAAACCGGAAGCTGGTGTCACTTACTCGATCCAGTTTATCGGCGCAAACAAAGGTGAGGAAAAGGCGAGTATACTAAAGGTTGTGAATAGCACTGAAGCAAAGTTTAAGATCAAGAAGCGATATGCATATGTGCGAGCGAACATAATCTCATCAAAGTACCAGGAAAATCCTTTTAAAGAAGGAGATTTTGAGAAGGCATGGGTCCAACCCATCACCCTAGATCCCTGAATTTTAACTGCAATGATTGCTTATTCAATATCTAATTTTCTAATTTTCTAATTTTCTAATCTTCTAATTCTTGAATACCCTCGGAAACTCTCAAGTAAAAGTAACCCCCCTGGCATTTGGCGCATGGGCTATTGGCGGATGGATGTGGGGTGGCGCTGATGATAAAGAAGCAATTAAGGCAATCCATGCCTCTCTCGATATGGGGATCACCACGATCGACACTGCTCCGGTCTATGGATTCGGTAAGAGTGAGGAACTGGTAGGCCAGGCGTTGAAAGGCATTGCGCGCGATAAATATCAGATACTCACAAAGTATGGTATGAACTGGAGCACCGAGAAAGGGGAGTACTTTTTCGATTCGACAGATAACAATGGAAAGCCTTTGAAGATTTACAAGTATTCAGCCCGCGAATCTGTTATACGCGAGTGTGAAGACAGTCTGCAGCGGTTGAAAACTGATTACATCGACTTATATCAGATTCACTGGCCGGACGCAACAACCCCCATCAGCGAAACGATGGAAGCGATTGCCAGGCTACTGGAGCAGGGGAAGATTCGTGCGGCAGGTGTTTGTAATTATAACACCAGCCAGATTGACGAAGCATTAAAGACAGTAAATCTGGTTTCCAATCAGGTGCCTTATAGCATGGTACATCGCAATATTGAAAAAGATGTTCTGCCACAGGCGGTTTCAAAAGGGTTGAGCATTATCCCTTATAGTCCGCTTCAGAGAGGATTGTTAACCGGAAAAATAAAGCGCGGTCACAAGTTTGGTGAGGGAGATACGCGCGAAGGTAACCGATATTACAAGCCTGAAAACATAGATCGGATAAATGCGTTCCTGGAGACAATCAAACCTATTGCGGATAGTTATGGCGTTACACTTGCGCAATTGGTCATCAACTGGACTACCCGTCAGCCTGCCATGGACTGTGTATTGGTAGGGGCGAGGGATGCGAAACAGGTGAAGGAAAATGCCGTTGCACTTTCATTTAAATTGAAAGACAGCGAGCTCGATTTGATCCGCAAGCGTATAGAAGAGCTACAATTGGTGGACTGACGGTTATTGAGAATGTTATGATTCTTCCGGTGCCTCGACACCCTGATTCATTCCAACATACTGTTTGATGCTTTGGATCGTTTCGGAAACAGTCTTCGTCACCAGTACATTATAGCTTCCCAGATTTTTGAAGAATCGAATGGTAATCTCGTCCTGGTTGAGAAGGATTACTTTCTTTCTGGACTTCAAAGCCAGCGCTACTTCCGATGCGGTTCCTGAGGCCATTCCCAACACGACAATTACGTGGCTCACACTGATATAGTTTCTACCGCTGCCCATGCTGGTTACGATTTTTATCTGGGCGTGTTCCGAGGAGTTTTTGTCATTATCACCCGGTACGATTCCAATGGTAAGTCCATTGGCTTCGGAAGCCCCCTTGAGGGCTGCATCCATAATGCCAAAGCTTCTTCCTCCTGTCAGAGTGATCCAACCCTGTTTGGCGATTTCCTTTCCCAGTTCATACGCCATTTCATTTTCATCGGGTGAGGCGTTTTCACCTGGACCCATTACACCGATAATCGTTTTTTGAGCCATCTTATTTTTTTTCTCACTGCAAGATAAATTGCAGGCGGATACTTACAAATTACCTACCCATTAAACTCGGTATCGCAATCCAAACAACGGTAGATTTTCTTTTCTGGAAAGAAAACCCCGAAAAACATTACGTTTAGCGCAGAAGCAAAAGTCTTCGACATGTTCCTCGGAAAATCGCGTTCAACTCTTTTCGAGTTGCATTTCGGACATCTCACCACATTTTCATCTCCTGAATCGAGGTGGCTTTCCTCCAACACTTGCTGCGCACGGGGCACATCCTTGGCAAACAAGTGCAACCGCACATTGAAGTTCATCAGACTGCTGGCACCGGGATAAAGGTTTGTCATATTTTCTTCGGTCAGAAAACATGGAATCCCAAAGGCATCCAGCTTGGACTTTACAATATTCGCTTCTATTGTGGTTTCAAACTTTCTAAAAACTACAATCTCATCCGTCTCACCCATTCACCAAGGAATATTTTTACATATTTGTAATATACTAAAAACGAATTGATGAAGCGATTGATTATTGACATGGATGATGTCATTGCGGATGCTACAGGCCAGTTTATCAACTTTTATGAAAAGGAATTTGGCGTGAGAGTTACAAGAGAAAGTCTGAATCACCAGGATGAGGGACTCGGTTTTCCGGGCCACCACGACGTAGTCCAGCAGTTTCCGTTCCGCACTTCCTTTTTCAAAACTATGGAACCTCACGTGAACAGCCAGGAAGTTATCGAATTGTTAAATAAAAAGTATGAGTTGTTCATTGTCTCGGCTGCTATGGAGTTTCCTCAGTCTCTCACGGAGAAACTGCAATGGCTCAAAGAGCATTTTCCATTTCTCACCTGGAGACAAATTGTGTTTTGTGGAAGTAAAGCCATCGTTCACGGGGACTATATGATCGATGATTTACCTTATAATCTGGAGACATTTAACGGTGAGCGATTTATCTTTTCAGCGCCACATAATCTTCACATCAACAATTATCATAGATTGAATAGCTGGAAGGAAGTGGGCGAAAGGTTTCTCTAGAACGATGGGGCCTTCTTTTGTTGATCTAATATGACATAATGTGGGCAGGTACCGATAGAGACAATTACATTTTCGGCTAAAGAATTTTTACACAAGGCAGCAAAGTCGCATTGATGGTAATCGGGCCCACCAGATTACCT
>CAMLER010000145.1 GCA_946478915.1 uncultured Chryseolinea sp. | reverse complement strand
TTATCTTCAGGATTATGAAAAGCAGACCGGTAAAAAATTAAATCTTTACAAAGATCGCGGCACGCATAGCCCTAATTTATCTTCAGATACATGTTTGTCGGGTAAATGTTTTAATGTTAGTCCGCGCTGAAACCTTTGTCCAATACCCAAGTATTGACTACAAACAGGACTTTAATTCATTGTTTTGGCTACATTTAGGACTTTAATTTTAACCATGTCGTCAAAATATTCAATGGGAGAATTTGAGGAGGTGGTCCTCCTTACAGTGGCAGTTCTTTATGGTAACGCATATGGAGTTGCCATTAAAGAAGACATAGAACGACGCCTGAAGAGAAATGTCAGCGTCGGTGCGATGCGCACAGCGCTTCGACGACTCGAAGAAAAAGGGTTTCTCGAATCAGAATTCGGTGAAGCGACGGCTGTGCGCGGCGGTAAACGCAAAAGGTATTACAAGGTGACACCGCTCGGTAAAAAGGCTCTCGACCATGTTATGAATTCCCGGCGCAAACTCTGGGATGCTATACCGGCTACCGCATTTCAGTTTAAATAGAAAATGAAGGATCATTTCCGTGATATCGAACCACCAAAGCTTCCGCTCATGTTTCTGCGGTTTTTTTGCGACCCCGATTTGCTGGAAGATGTAGAGGGGGACCTTTCAGAATTATTTCGCGCCAGAGCTGCAAAAAGTTTATATCGCGCAAAATTTCTTTATGCACTCGACGTACTTCTCCTCTTTCGACCGGGAATCGTACGAAAATTCCCTAGCCTCAAATCTGTAAACAATGTCGATATGCTGTTCAATCACTTAAGGACTGCCATCCGTCAGGCGGGCAAATACAAAGGTCACACTACTATTAATATCGCAGGACTCGTAGCGGGGCTTGCTTCATGTATGCTCATTCTCCTTTGGATAGCAGATGAAACATCGAAAGACAAGTTTCATGAAAAGTCTAATCGACTATACCAGGTGTGGCGTAATTTGATCCAGAGCAATGGCGAAGTACATACGACCTCAGGGATTCCATTCCCGCTTGAAAACGTGCTGCTCACACAATATTCGGAAGTCGAAGCAGTGACCTCGTACACGTGGGAAATGGATTATATGTTCCATGCAGGAGAAATTTCATCTTTCGAAAAGGGTCGCTTTGCAACACCAGGTTTCTTCGATGTCTTTAGTTACCGCCTTATCACAGGCGATTCAAAGAAGGCACTTGTTGGCGGACCTACCATAGTGATTTCCGATCGAATGGCACTCAAGTTTTTTGGCAACGACTGGCGCGAAAATGTCGTCGGACAGTCTATCAGAATCAATGATCAAACCGATTACGAGGTCACCGGCGTTTTCGAAACTCCCGGAGAAAAATCTTCCGTGCAATTCGATTGGGTGGCGGCAGCGCAAGGATTCCTTGAACGTCGATCGTGGGCCAACAGCTGGTACAACGGTGGGTTCAGCATGTTCTTTACTTTAAAACCCGGAGCCGACGTTGAAACCGTACGGACTAGAATAGAGCAGGAGGTCATCAGGAATACTAATAAGGAATCTAACGAGCCGTTGTACATCCAACTTTTCTCCGAAAACTATCTGCACGGTACATTTCAAGATGGTGTTCCTGTTGGCGGGAGAATTCAATACGTGCAAATACTATCTGCCATCGCGATATTCCTGTTGCTATTGGCTTCGATCAATTTCATGAACCTCGCCACGGCCAGGTCAAGCTTGCGCGCTCGCGAGATCGGCGTGCGTAAAGTATTGGGTGCGAAACGGATGACATTAAGTCAACAGTTTTTTACTGAGGCAATCTTGTACGCGATAGTATCCACCGTTCTTGCAGTGTCTATAGTCTACTTAGTGCTGCCATTCTTCAATACGCTAACCAGCAAATCGATATTCATCCGCTTTTCGGATCCGCGGGTATGGCTCACGTTGGGCGGCATGATCTTTCTAACCGGCACGTTATCGGGTGCATACCCTGCATTTATGTTGTCTTCGTTTTCTGTAACCAGATCGCTCAAGGGCAAATGGAAACACGGTGGGGGCACTAACTTTCGACATGTACTCGTTACATTCCAGTTTGCTATCTCCGTTTTTCTCATCAGCGGTACCCTTATTATTTCGAAACAACTTTCCTACATTTTAAACAAAGACATTGGGATCCAGCGCGACAACATTGTGAGCATTGACTTGTCCGGTACCCTCTACGATAAGAAAGAAGTTTACATGAATTCATTGAGGAGCATCCCGGAGGTGAAGGATGTAACATTGAGCAGTGCGAGCCCAATTAACCTGGATATGTCTACGGGTGGAGCAAAATGGCCAGGCAAAGATCCTGACCTGGTGGTAGAGATCAATGTGCTCAGCGTGAACGAAAACTTTCTGAAAACGATGGGAATAAAACTTGTAGAGGGCGAAGATTTCTCCAACGATTTTGTTCGCGACTCAGCGCGGTTCCTCATCAACGAGGTGCTTGCAGGTATAATGGGGTTTGACGATCCTGTTGGAAGGGAGTTAACGATGTGGGGAACCACAGGCACGATTGCCGGAGTAGTTGGTAATTTTCACATGGCGAGTATGTATGATCCGATCGCGCCGCTGATCATTCGCTACAGCAACGCCGATGCTGGCACGGCGTTCGTCCGCATTTCCGGCGATACACATGACGCATTGCTTGCGATTGAGCGCGTCACGAAAGCAATTAATCCGGCGTTTCCCTTTCGCTACGAATTTCTTGATGAGGACTTTGCAAGGCAGTACCGGGGTGAAAGAACAGTCAGCATGCTTGTAAATATTTTTGCCGGACTTTCCATGTTTATCGGATGCCTTGGATTGTTAGGGTTGTCTTCCTTCTCTGCGGATCAGCGCGCGAAGGAAATCGGTATACGCAAGGTTCACGGCGCAAGTGTAAGCTCGTTGGTATTGCTGCTGTCGAGGCAGTACGCAATACTGATGATCATAGCGTTCGTCGTTGCAACACCATTGTCATATTTTTATATGCAGCGTTGGCTTGAGGATTTCGCATACCGCATCGATATGAACATCGCGTTGTTCCTGGTCGCGGGTATTCTCACGTTCGCAATCGGAACGTTAACAGTAAGTTTTAAGTCGTATCTGGCAGCGTTAGCAAACCCGGCTAAGACGCTGAAGGAGGAGTGAGGGGGGAAATTAGTGTGAGTGTCAGTGTGAGAGCGAAGAAAAAACAGAGTTCGTTTGTTCGCTCTCGCTCTCACCCTCACTCTGTTTTTCGTAGTCCCGAGGGTACTAATATCGAACGAATTTGTGTCTACACTGAAACATTTCAGCGAAAATCTAGATCTCGCCGTGGTACGAGCCAGGTTTATTGTAAGTTCTTAATCATTGCAAACAATATTTTTGAGAGTTCTTCGCCCTGATTGTAAAATCCACGAAATGAATTTTCGTCGATGATCGATTCGTCTTTCAATACATCCAGGATGGCAATACATTCAAAAATGGAACTCCTGGAAATGATATAGAAATTTTTCCGATCTGCGTGAGAAAACCTTCCGGATCCTTCAGCCAAGTTCAAAACAATGCTAAAAGACGCTCTTCTGAGCTGGTCTCTTGTGGTATTGTCCAGTTTGGTGTCCTTGATGAAAGTCCTAACACCAGAATTGAAGGCCTTTGCTTTTTTGTAAACATCGAGTTTTTCAAAATCGAACATAACGGTATTGTGAGGTTATTTGCAAAACAACGGGAGCAGAGTCAGTGTGAGTGTGAGAGCGAAGAAAAAACAGAGTTCGTTTGTTCGCTCTCGCTCTCACCCTCACTCTGTTTTTCGTAGTCCCGACAGGAATCGAACCTGCATCAAAAGTTTAGGAAACTCCTATTCTATCCATTGAACTACGGGACCAGTCCAATCTGCAAATAAACGGTCGCAAAGATATAAATAATGGATAAAATGCATACCCAGTTACATAGGTTCCATGCATTTTACGCTGTGATCCAGGATTCTCGACCTGTCTAAAGGGATTTGAGGCCAAAAGGGGGGCTAGTCCACCCTTACCTGCTTGTAATAGAAATTCTTCCTCGATTGTTTGATGGCGCCGCCTGACTTGTACTTTGTAATCGCCACTGTCGGGAATCCATGATTACCATACTCGTATTCGTATGACTCGGGAAGCAGTGTTGGAAAGGCACAACCAACATAATTTACGCTTTCAGTCAGCTTGTTATTCACCGATAAATTGAATAACAAATAGTCCACATACCCCAGTGTTTGAAACGGACTTTTATTGTCATCATAGCTGTAGTGTCCATCGCTGCACAATTGCGTACCTCTGGTTGTTTTGTCGGTCAGTATATTGTTATTGCCATAATGGAACTCGTATTGGAAGCTATTTCCATTGGAATAATGATAGTCTACTTTAATAACGTCGTCAGCCTGGTAATCAAAAATCGCCTCCGAATTGATGCCTGCTGCGGTATTGACCTCTTTAATTTTGGAGACCTTTGCATCAGGAAGGTATTCGTATGAATAACGGATGTATGGAGATGTACTATTGACAAGAATGCCTTCGATTTGATCAACCCGACCATTCAAATAGGTAAAATTAAAAGTGCGTTCCTCCTTCAATTGGTCTGAAGCGGGCTGGTAACTGTAAAAGGTATACTTCTCGAGCTTACCGGATTTATCGTAATAGTACATCACCGTGTACTGGGGGTCATAGTCAAAACCATCAATCTTGAATGACTCCGTATAGTAATGCAATTTGGTCTCTGTATGACCAATGGTTTCATCATCGTCGTCGCAACCAGCCAAAACAATACTAAGTGCAAGGAGGTAAAACAGCGTTTTCAAGTCACAAAATTTATGGACTTAAACTGTAAAACTGCTCACGAGGTTGCGTTTGAATTTATCAGAATGATGCTCCATATTATTGGATGTGCATGACTGTGTGAATAGCACAATGCTGCTTTTAGCAAGAAAACAGCCCCTGTCAGGGAAAACCCTTACTTCTCAGGGTTTCCCTGAAATTCTAAAATCCGTTAGATCCTGATTTACTGCAGGTGAACGATCATTATCTTTGTATATGCTCAAAATCGGCTGTGAACAACCGGAAATGAGGGCTAAAATGTTAAACGAAATGATTGTTTTATGATGACGGGTGTTGACGAATTGAGGAATGAAAATAGCATTAAGCAGAGGCGAAAGGTTTCAAGCGAAGGTGCAACGGTCCACGTATTAACCATCATTTTTTATTGCGCCCTGGGCCTTAGCATAGTCTGGGCGTTATCAATTGTATTCCGCTAGCTACATACCAGACCACAATATCACAAGTTGCAATGACGTTCCCCGAATTACCAGGGATATCATTTGCACCATTGGTTTGCCATGACTTTCAGATTTGGAGAATCCCGGTAGGTTTTTACAGCGTATCCGGAAGAATTGAACCTTTGAACAGTCAGTAAACAGCGTTCTTTTGAAAACCTGCGTGTTCAACAATTCGGGCTACTGATTGCTTCATTCATTGCAGTATCCGATATTGAATCTCTCCAAATACCTGCTTCACCATGTCGGCGATCAATTACCATACTTTCTCTGCTCAATACCTGAAAGATTTTACTGTAAATGTATTCATGTATTACGGCGTCAGCGAAACTGATGCATTGCAGGCTGCCGATGTTTTATCAAAAGCTGATCTGCGAGGAATCGATTCTCATGGCGTAGCGCGACTTCGCACTTATGTTGATATGTTCAAGATCGGAAGACTGAATCCAAACCCGAACATCCGAATAATAAGAGAAAAAAAAAGTGTTGCTACCGTAGACGGCGACAGTGGACTTGGATTGGTCGTTGGGCCGAAAGCCAATGAGATTGCCATGGATAAGGCTGCACAATATGGATCAGGATGGGTGAGTGTATGCAACACTAATCACTATGGCATTGCTTCATATTATTCACTGAAGGCACTCGAACGAGATATGATCGGATGGTCGATGACGAACTCTTCGCGGATAGTCGTACCGTTATTCGGCGCAGAGCGAAGGCTGGGCACCAACCCTATCGCTATTGCTTTCCCGGGTTATACTAATCCTCCCATTGTGATCGATCTCGCCACCAGCGTAGTAGCGTTTGGAAAAGTGGAAATTGCAAAACGCCAGAACAAAGCGGTGCCAGAAGGTTGGATCATTGATCAGGAAGGTCGCAGTTCCACTTCGCCGGAGGATGTATATGCAGGGGGGCTGCTTCCATTGGGCGGGACGCGGGAATTGGGCGGACACAAAGGGTATTGCCTTTCAGCCATGGTTGATATATTGTCATGTGTACTTAGTGGAGCCAATTGGGGACCATTCGCTCCTCCCTTTGCTTTGTTTGAAGAAACTCCAAAAGAGAGCGTAGGAAAAGGTATCGGACATTTTTTTGGGGCAATGGAAATAGATGGCTTTGAAGAAGTGGATGTGTTTAAGAGACGTATCGATCACTGGATAGACATCTTTCGAAAAACCAAGCCAGCGCCCGGTTTTGACGCTGTTCTCATACCCGGAGATCCGGAACATCAACAGGAATTATTACGAACTAAGGATGGGATCCCTGTTATCCATGGCGTTGTGCGCGACCTTATAAGTATTTCTTCAGAGACCGGAATACCGTTCAGTGCATAGAATAAAAAAAACTTTGCCTATACCGCTCCATAAGTGCAATTTCACTCGCTAATAGAATTGATTGCTGCATGAAAATAGACGCGTATTCCATATTGATCATTCTTAGTGTTCTCGTTGTGCTGTCGTACTTGTTTAATTATCTTTCAACGAAATTGCGAATACCATCTGTCCTGCTTTTACTCGGGTCCGGTATCGGATTAAATTATGGAGCGCAATATTTCGGATTTCAGCTTCCACAAACACGTGTTTTACTGGAGATCCTTGGAATTACAGGCTTGATTTTTATCGTTCTCGAAGCATCGCTGGACCTCTCGATTCAACCCAAGAAATTTAAGTTTATTAGTCGGGCTCTTTTGTCGGCGTTGGGACTGATGAGCGCTACTTCCGCATTTGTTGCATTGTTATTTTCATATTATTTCGGTGCAGATTTTCGTCAGGCATTGCTACATGCAATACCCCTGTCGGTTATCAGCAGTGCAATTGCTATTCCTAGCGTTCAAAATATGGATGAAGAAAAGCGGGAGTTCATCGTTTATGAAAGCACTTTTTCCGATATCGTGGGCATCATTCTTTTCAACTATGTTTTGATGGACCATGAATCGGGACTGGGCTCTGTTTTGTCATTCAGCTGGAGTATCATATTGGTCATTGTAGTTTCTATTATCAGTACTGCATTTCTCGTTTTTCTGCTCAATCATACTACGGCACACGTAAGATTTTTCCTCACGTTCGCCATACTGATCCTCATTTACACCTTTGCCAAATTCCTGAACCTTCCATCACTTTTAGTAGTCTTGTGTTTCGGACTGGTACTGGGAAACTTTCGCCATTTCAAGCACCACCTCGTGCTAAAATTTTTTTCGCCGGAAAGGATAGGTGAAGTGACCAAGGAATTGAAGATCATAACCGCTGAGACTGCCTTCATTATCCGTACTTTTTTCTTCCTTCTTTTCGGGTTTTCAATTGATTTAGAGCTTCTAGCCACATCAGAAGTTATCCTCATCGGACTTGCAGTAATCGCAACAACCGTTGTCCTGCGATTAATTTTTTTCCGGTTTATTTTAAAGATTACCTCGACCCCTCTGATGTTAATCGCCCCGCGTGGATTGATCACTGTCCTTCTATTTTACAGCATCCCGGAATCGCAAAGGATGGCTGGGCTAAGCGAAGGTGTATTATTTCTTGTTATTGTTTTCACGAGCCTGATGATGACAGTCGGACTACTGCTAAACAAACAAATTCCCCGCGAAGAAATACGAGATATCATATAGAAACTTGGGGCAGAAAGTACCTTGAGACTGCGTTTGTGTAAAAGTTGTGATACCAAAATCGAAAAATAGCTACCTTACACAATATCTTTTCTTAACCTGACCCAACCTTATGTCAAAGAATATCAACCGTGGCGAATTTATCCGCCGTGTATCGGCTGCCAGCAGCAGCCTGGTATTGAGTCCCTACCTCGCTAAAGGTGCTGAAATATTTCATGGTGCTCCTAATTCGAAAGTAGTGTTGGGCATTATGGGGACCAACAGCCGCGGAATGTTTCTCGCAAAGGCTTTTGCAAAATTGCCGAACGTAGACGTGGCTTACATCTGCGATCCCGATGCAACTGTTCTCGCTAAAACTATAAAAGAGATCGAATCCATTCGGGGAAAAAAGCCGGAGGGATTTGCCGACATACGCAAGATGCTGGAGAAAAAAGATCTGGACGGAATTGCCATTGCTGCGCCAGACCACTGGCATACGCCCGCTGCAATTATGGCATTGCAATCGGGAAAAAATGTTTATGTTGAAAAGCCATGCAGCCATAATCCCCGCGAAGGCGAAATGTTGGTTGAGGCCGCTCAAAAATATAAGAAGCAAGTCCAGATGGGGAGCCAACGCCGGTCGTTCAACAATGTTATTGGAATGGTTGATAAACTGCGCAACGGTGCCATTGGGCGCGTTTACTTTGCGCGTGGATGGTATGTCAATAATCGTAAATCTATCGGGAAGGGAACCGTTGTGCCAGTGCCGGAAAATCTAAACTTTGATCTTTGGCAAGGTCCTGCACCCCGTCAGGACTATAAAAGCAATTTGATACATTATAACTGGCACTGGTTCTGGCATTGGGGCACAGGCGAGGCGCTGAACAATGGCACCCACGAACTCGATGTTATTCGTTGGGGACTGGGTGTCGATTACCCAACAAAAGTGGTATCTGCTGGAGGTCGTTTTCATTTTGATGATGATTGGGAAACTCCCGATACGCAGACTATCACCTTTAATTTTCCAAATAACACAGCGTGCACGTGGGAGGGAAGAAGCTGCAACGGATTTGATTCGGAAGGCAGTGGAAGAGGAGTGATTTTCTATGGCGAGAAAGGAACAATCGTATATCCGGGTGCAAATGGCTATAAGATTTTTGATAATGACAAGAATAAACTCATTGAAGAGGTAAAAGACGACACTCCGTTCGACCCGACAAATAAGGTAAGCCCATTTGAAAGGTTGGACAACGCGCATCTGCTTAACTTTGTAGAATCAATTCGCGGTAATGAAAAGGTGAATGCACCTATACTCGAAGGCCACAAATCAACGTTGCTCCCGCAGCTGGGGAACATTGCCTACCGTGTAGGCCGCACGTTAAACTGCGACCCGTCTAACGGACACATACTCAACGACAAAGAGGCCATGGCTTTGTGGAGTCGCGAATACGAAAAGGGCTGGAACGTTAACGTATAAATTTTAATCATTCAGGATATCAACAGAAACTATTTTTACCCATGAAGTCAATTTCAATCTTATTACTACTTGTCATCTCTACCACCAGCGTTTTCAGCCAGTCGTTTGGCAAGACTTTAAAAGACACTCCCGGTATCGTTTCGTATTCCTTTCGGAAAAGTTTTGACAAAGATGTGGCGGCTACCCTTGATACAATCAAACGGATGGGTATAACCAACATTGAATTCTCAAACCTTTTCAAACGCACAGCGAAAGAGATCAGGCAAATGCTTGATGAGCGCGGTATGAAGTGTACCTCTTTTGGTGTTAGTTACGATGACCTTGTAAACAAGACTGCTGAAGTTGCTGAAAATGCAAAAACATTAGGCGCTTCATATATACGCGTTGCATGGATACCGCATGATCCACCCGCTACAATCGAAACAATAAAAAAGGCGGTAGTTGATTTTAGTAAGGCGGGTAAATTCCTGAAGGAAAATCATAATTTGATGTTTTGCTATCATAACCATGGTTATGAA
>CAMLER010000144.1 GCA_946478915.1 uncultured Chryseolinea sp. | reverse complement strand
TACAATGTTAAAATCTTAGATGGGCATAAGGTTACAATCAAGAAAATTGCAAAAGTTAAATAATGAGGATTTTCTTATCTAGCATATATTTGGTTTTACTGAGTTCCGTTTTAGCGATAGCACAGCCAGGTCCACCGCCGCCGGACCCTGAAGTGGTACCCATCACGGGCCTCGAATATCTGCTATTGGGTGGCGGAGCGTATGGTATTTATAGATTGTCAAAAAAGAAAGGCAATAAGAACAACGAGGCTTGATCCAGAATTTTTTTAGCAAGCTCACAGTACTTCCCCGCGGTGTAGTCATCTTCATCGATCAGTTATTGATTGTCTTCTCGGTCTGCCTGGCATACCTCCTGCGTTTTAATTTTGAGCTAAACGAGGTTTCGGATTATAACCTCCTGGCAGGAATTTTAATCTGCCTGGCGGCTTCAATGGGCGCAACGCTGGTAACAAAAAGCTACGCGGGCATTGTCCGATATACCGGCATTCAGGATGGTTTGAGGATCATCGGTACAGAGGCGCTGAGCATCATCTTTGTCATCATCTTCAATCTGATTTATTATTACAATTTCGGCCGGAATATTATCCCGTATTCGGTTGTCTTCATTTCTTTCTTTATCTCATCCTTATTGTTATACCAATATCGCCTGCTGGTAAAAAATATTTTTACGTTTATCAAAAGCGATAATTCAAAACAAGTTCCGGCGGTCATCTTCGGCGCAGGCGTCGCAGGTTTTCTGACTAAGCAAGCCATGGAATCGGATATGAGCAACCAGTATAAATTGGTTGCCTTTTTGGATGACGATCCCAAAAAGCATGGCAAAGAAATCAATGGAACAAAAATTCTTGGGCTGGAAAAGCTCGGTGAACTTGCAAGAAGGTACAAAGTAAAAAAGCTGGTCATTGCCACCAAAAGCCTCAGCATTGATCGCAAAAATGAAATTGTTGACCAGGCGCTGGAGCATCATGTTAAAGTCAGCTATGTTCCTTCCTTCGAAAAATGGCTGCGCAACGAGTGGGACCTGAAACAAATTCGTGATGTCAACATTGAAGACCTGCTGGGCCGCGAAGTAATTCGCCTGGATAACCCGCAGATCGAAAAGGAAATCAGGGGCAAGGTGATCTGTATCACTGGTGCAGCAGGTTCGATCGGATCGGAGCTCGCGCGGCAGGCACTTACGTACAAGCCACACACGCTCATCCTCATTGACCAGGCGGAGTCGCCGTTGTACGAGATCGAGCGCGAACTGAGAGGCCGCAATCAACAATCTCGGTTGCTTGTATTTGTCGCCAACATCTGCAACAAGGCCAGGATCAATACGATCTTCCGTGATTATAAACCGGAGATTCTCTTCCATGCTGCAGCGTACAAGCATGTTCCGCTGATGGAAAGCAATCCTTCTGAGGCTGTGATGGTGAATGTGTTTGGAACGCGTACGCTCGCCGATTTGGCGATGGAGCATAAGGTGAAGAAGTTTGTAATGATCTCTACCGATAAAGCGGTGAACCCTACGAATGTGATGGGCTGCACCAAACGTATCGCGGAGATCTATGTGCAGTCCATTGATCGTTACTTCAATAAGCTGGGACTGGACAAGACTTCATTTGTTACTACCCGCTTTGGAAATGTGTTGGGATCCAACGGTTCGGTTATACCTATTTTCAAGGATCAGATTTTGAAGGGAGGGCCGGTCACCGTTACCCATCCGGATATCACGCGGTTTTTTATGACAATACCCGAA
The DNA here is from genome assembly GCA_946478915.1 of uncultured Chryseolinea sp. Next base: position 8,121 of record CAMLER010000144.1, on the reverse strand, counting down.
GCCTGCGAGCTGGTGATCGAAGCCGGGTCGATGGGGCAGGGCGGAGAGATATTTTTATTCGACATGGGTAAGCCGGTGAAGATCTACGATCTGGCGAAAAAGACCATACAGCTTTCGGGTAAGGAGTTGGGCAAGGATATTGAAATTGTATTTACCGGTCTCCGCGATGGTGAGAAGTTATATGAAGAGCTTCTTAATGATCATGAGAATACGATCCCCACGCATCATGAAAAGATTCTCAAAGCCATGGTATCGGAATATGAGTACAAGGAAGTTTGTCAAGACCTTGAATTGCTCGAAGATTTGATCGCCGATCGTAATGAATTGAAAATGGTTGCGCTGATGAAGGAGATTGTTCCGGAGTTTAAGAGTAACTATAGTCGGTTTGAGGTTTTGGATGTTCCATCGTGAGCACCCCTTTAGATCCGTTGTCCTGAGCATCGGGTCTTCTTTTTTAATGCATTGCGAATCCCGCTAAGACGTACACTCCCGCGAAGGACCCCGTCCCCCTTAGATACCGTCATCCTGAGCTCGATCCTTCGCTTTCGATTTTGTGGTAGCCCCGTTAAGCCCTACGCACCGGCGAAGGATCCCTATCAAGGCCATGCGTCCGTTCAGGTACCGATGTACCCTAACCACTCTCCCTGTAGCCACACAGTTGTGACCACCCTGCGCCGTGTTAGCCAGGCACCGGTACCTGCTGTGTACCGAGTCACTTCCAAGGGATCCTTCGCAGTTGTCTGCCGCCGAAAATGTTGCTTATATTACTCGGTTAGCAGGTCCGAGCTCAGGATGACGGTATCAAATTGGAGTGTATGACGGCATTAAAATGAGACGAAGGAGCCGGCCATAGCCATGCGCTTGTCCAAGTTCCAACGTAATCCTGTCACCGGATGCAACGCTCAGAATGGTGGACGCAGCTCGTTCCACGCCGGATTCGATTTCTTAATCAACTCTACCTTCCACTTTCTTGTTTTACCTTTTAAGAATTTCTCCCTTGCAATTGCATCAACAATCGAATCAAACCATTCATAGTAAATTAGCTTGTCGACATTATACCTCGCTGTAAAACTCCGGGGAGACTGATTGCTCTTGTGTTCCCACAATCTTGTTCTAAGATCATTCGTCACTCCTACATACAATGCAGTATGATTCTTATTCGTAAGAATATAAACCCATCCTCCGCGCATGATGCAAACTAAGCGATAAACTCCCCCGAAAATCATCAGGAAAACCGGCGCTACATTTCTTAGCATTCTTCACTTCCATCCCTACCTTTCGTACATCGTTGTGTTAGTTTATTTTATGATTGTCATCAAGAAAGTCACCTTTCTTGTTGGGTTAACGTTGTGTGCTGTCGTTTGGGCAAGAGGCCAGGTCGTTACTTCAATGAGGGATGGATTATGGAATGACCCGACAACTTGGGATAGTGGTCTGGTGCCGGATGAGGTGAATACCATCGAGACGGTTGTCAACCATAATGTGTTGATACCGGACTTAGCTGCCATAGCCGTCCGGAATGTTGTAGTTAACGGTAGCCTCACCGTTGGTGTCGGCGCTGTCGTGGATATCCAGCCGGATGCCATGCCTGAAAGAAATGATCTTCAGGTGTTTGGCTCTCTGGTAATGAGCGACGGCGCGACACTCAACGGTACTGCTGTCACCAACACTTCTTTCGAATCAGGGTCCCGGTATGTTCATCAACAGGGTCCTTTGGGATTCATACCGTACGCCACATGGCACCCAAACTCAACCTTCGAAATAAGCGGTTTCCGCACGCAAGGATACATCAACATCGCACACAGCGACAGCTGGAAACAGAACTTCGGGCACGTTGTCTATAACTGTCAGCAACAGACAACAGCCTTCGTAGACCTGAATGGCTATCTGCGCAATATCGCAGGCAACCTCATCATCCGGAATACAAATAACCAGGTACTTCGACTGTCAACTACCCAGAACCCGGTTATCAATATCGATGGAGACTTTATTATCCAGGGCTCCTCAAAAGTCTGGCTTAGCACTACGCCTTCTAATGCGATCGTTAACGTCTCTGGTGACTTTCGCTATGCTTCGACCTCGACAGGCATCAGTTATCTGACGACCAAAGGTACCGTTACACTAAATGTGAGCGGCGAATTCGAAATGGATTCTCCGGGAAGGATTCAGATGGCGTCAACAAGTCCGGACAGCACAGGCGCCCGAATTTCCAACCTTAATCTTTTTGGTGATTTTGTCGCGTTAAACGGGTCAATCATTGCTCCTCCGTCGCCTGGTAAAGGGACAATTCGCTTTGCAAATATTGGAACGCAGCAGGTGGCTACCCCTCCAACTGCGGGTCTTCTTTCTGGCAACATTGATTATATCATTGAAAAGGACGCTATTGTAAACCTGGGTACGTCGGTATTATCCAATACAACGGGTTCGCTACAGGTTAATGGTACAGTTCAGGTGGGTTCCACGCATCCACAAGGTGCCATCCAGGCAGCGGCTGCTGGAAACATACAGGTACAGGGTGCAAGATCATTTCAACCGGGATCGACTATAGAATACAATGGATCAGCACCCCAATGGGTTGGCAACGGTCACCCTTCAAGTGCGGGCGTAAATCTTCTATGCAATAATGCCTTCGGTGTTACATTATTGAAGGATGTTATTGCCGCAGATCTGGTTATCCTTGGGAATCTGGATTCTCAACTATTTTCGGTCACAGCCACTGGTAATATCTTCGCTGTGGCCGGCAGCAATTTTCATCCGCGTCAGGTGAATCTCGTTGGTGCCAGCCACCAACAAATTTCAATGTTTGGAGCGACGATCGATAACCTGACAATTGACAAATCGGCAAATGGTGTCGAACTCACTTCGTCCTTGAATCTCAAAGGGAAATTGATCATAAACTCGACAAACACATTGCTTCACGCTAACGGACATCTTGTATTGCTTTCAACATCCGACGAGATCGGCGGGACGGCCAGCGTCGCCTCGCTGCCACCGGGCTCCTCAATCACAGGCAATGTTACAGTCCAGCGACATATGGCGGGGGAGGGAAGGATCTTTCGTTACATCTCCTCACCAGTACAAAACAGTACTGTTGCTTCCTTGCAGGATGACTTCTCCATAACAGGCAACTTCGTTGACCCAACAAACAACTCCAGGAATCCATCATTTTATTATTATGACCAGTCGATGGGTGAACTTCTGGGAGGGTGGCGACCATATCCATCATCAGGACTGGCAAGCGCGAATCCGCTGGTAGTAGGGAAGGGTTATGCTGCGCACATCCGGAAGGCGGGTCCCACCATCTGGGACGTTACGGGCGTACTAAACCAAGGCACGATCGAACTGCCGATAGAATTCTCACCAAATAATCGACCATCGAATGGCTGGAACCTCGTTGGCAATCCTTATGCGTGCGCCATCAGATGGGATGAAGCTGGTCCGGATAAATGGAGTATGCAAAATATTTCTTCTGTAATAGCTATCCGCGACAACGGGACGGCTGGGGGTACATTCCGCTATTGGGATCTCGATGACAATTATTCGGAGGCATCCGGTGGGCAAATTGCGTCGGGACAATCATTTTGGGTACGGGCAACCGGACAAGATGCCAGCCTAACTATCCGTGAAGGTGTTAAGGACGCCGAAGGCGCTACTTTCTTTAGAACGAATCGCTTACCCATTCCAGGTTTTGCGATAATGGTGTCAAGAGGAGCCGTGAGCGATGTAGCGTACTATAAGATCCGACCCCAGGCAAACAAAGACCTCGACGATTGGGATGGGGTGAAATTGGACAACGCGCTGTTCGACCTTTCTTTTGCCACGGCCGAAAATATTCCTTTGGCGATTAACGCAACGGACCGGCTACCCTGTGACACTATAGTGCAACTGAATCTAAGGGACCTGACACCTGGGAAGTATTTCTTTCAGATATCGGTAAAATATGATTTTACGCGTTACAGCTTTTTTCTCTGCGATAAATTCCTGAAAACGGAAACGGTCCTGAGCCCCGGCGCTCCCATTCTCCTGGAGATAACGTCTGACGCAAATTCCTTTGCAACTGACCGTCTCACACTAAAACTTAAAGAGAATCCACCCAAAAATGACCTGGACGTTGTGTTGCCACCCACTGCTTGCGAGGACGAAGTGGTAGGTATAAAGATTATGGGCGCTGAAGCCGGTGTTACATATTCAATTCATACCGGCGAAAACTTATTCCTGTCTTCTGGAGTCAACGATTCCGGCGGCGATCTTGTCATCAGCTTTCGGGCCGCTGCGCTGACGCCAGGCAACAATATTCTCAATATTAAAGCCCACGCTACCTGTCATGCCGTACCACTCCTCGGGACACATGCTATTATAAGGGAGTCAGCGCCTCAAGTATGGGGCGAACCGGTCACGGCATGCTCAGGTAGCACTGTTATTTTGGAAGCATACAGCGATGAGGCCGATGCCCGGTTCTTTTGGTTCGATGAGATCGGCTCCGTGGATACGATCAGCGTTGAATCCGTTCTTCGAACGGAACCCCTTATCAAATCGCGGACATACTATGTGATGTCACATGTGCGCGGTTGCAACAGTTCACCCCATGCAATGAAGGCGGCGATTATAAGTTACGAACCGGCGCAAATCAAAATGGTCTCCGACACATCCCTGGGTTCTAATTATGGTTCCAACAACCTGTGGTTGTTAAACGGTGACACTATCAAGAGCGCGATCAGCCAATACTTAACGTTACAGCCGGAAAAAGCCGGGATCTATACCTTGCTCACCGACACCCTAGGGTGCCGCTCCAGCGCAAATTTCGAATACTTTCCGCTTGGGACTGAACCACGGTCAGGGGATTTGTACGCGTATCCAAATCCTGCAAGCAATGTTCTCATGGTTGGAACAGCATCATTTCAAAAGGCGACCATTAAGATCATAGATGGACAGGGAAGAATTGTGATCCAGGGTGAAAAACCATCAGGAAGTGATGAAGTGTCCATTGTCGTTCGTGAGCTGGCAAACGGTATGTATTATGTGATGCTGACTTCGGCGGGTAGCAATCAGATGGTCCGGTTTATCAAAGAAGATTGATAAATTGCTTTTTGATGAACTTCTGGAAAATGAAAAAGCGATGAATATTCATCGCTTTTCGGGTTTAGGGTTAGGTTAAAATATTAGGTTCCCAGTAGGTTCTTTTGAATATCCTGCGCCTTGTTTTCGATGGCCTCCTTTGCATCTGCAAGCTTTTCGCCAACGGCCTCAACGATGGAAGAAGCTGTTTCGGTAACCGCCTCTTTCACTTCTATGGCCTTATCAGCAGCTGCTGCGGTGAGTGCTTTAGCCCGTGAAGTGACATTTTTCCTGACGGCCGTTGCCTTCTTAGCAACAGACTTCAAAGTCATCTTTTTAGGCGCTTTTTTCGCGGATTTTTTTGATGTTTTTTTAGCTGACTTCTTTGGGGCTTTTGCAGGTTTAGCCGATTTTTTTGCAGTCTTTTTTGCTGCTTTTTTCGCGGATTTTTTACCCGCTTTTTTGGCAACCTTCTTGGCTGCTTTTTTAGCTTTCTTTGCCATGCTATAAAAGTGTTTAGTACCCAAAAGTTAAAGAAATAAATTTCACTTTAACACATTGCAAGAAAAAAATTTATCAGAGCATATACACTTTCGTCATTATCGACGTTGCATTTCCCTTCTTGGGATATCCCGGGCGTTGTTTAAGAGTTTAAAGTTTAAAGTTCAAGGTTCGAAGTTTCGCCCGATCGACGGACGACTGACTTCTCGACCAATTTCCCTATTCCCTATTCCTTCCCTCTCAGCCTCAAATCCTCGCCTGATACGTATACAACTCATAATACCTGCCCTTCTTCCCAATCAATTCCTCATGTTGGCCACGCTCTACAATCTGACCATTTTCAATCACCAGGATCTGGTTCGCCTGCCGTATTGTACTGAGACGGTGGGCAATGACAAACGTCGTTCTTCCCTTCATCAGACTGCGCAAGCTCTCTTGAATGTAGGCCTCGGATTCGGTGTCCAGGTTGGAGGTAGCCTCATCCAATATGAGCACACGAGGATCGGCCAGGATGGCTCTGGCGATCGCTATGCTCTGTCGTTGGCCACCCGATATTTTGACGCCGAGGTCTCCTATGAGGGTGTCCAAACCTTTTTCGAATCGATCGGTGAACTCGTGTACGTGGGCTGCTTTGGCGGCGATTTGCACCTGTTCGTCAGAGGCACCCGGACGCGGAAATAAGATGTTTTCACGGATAGTTCCCTCGAAGAGAAAGTCGTCCTGTAGCACCACACCGAGCTGGCTCCGGTAGCTGTTCAGGGACACCTTGGAAAGGTCGATTCCGTCAACGGTGATGGTGCCCTGCGTTGGCGTTAAGTAGGAGGCAGCAAGTCCAGCAATGGTCGTTTTTCCGGATCCGGAAGTTCCGACCAGCGCCGTTACCGATCCTGGTTCGGCGGTGAAGCTCACATCTTTTAATACCGGCTTACCCTCCTCATATTCGAAGTGGACATGATCATAACGAATCTGACCCCTGATCGTACCGATTTGGATAGTCCGGACACCTGCATCGTCTTCCGGAGAAATATTTAATAACTCTTCTGTGCGGTCCAACCCGGCAAATGCTTCTGTCAGCTGGCTTCCAATGTTGCTCATTTGAACGATAGGTGCGATCATAAATACCATGAACATGGTGAATTTTAGAAAGTCCCCGGGACTAAGATCGAAGTAGCCGCTTAACCCCATAATTCCTACGCTGGCAAGACCAACCAGGAAAGTCCCGGAGCTGGTTACGAGACTTGTTGCAGTAAGACTCTTTTTCACATTCTGAAATAGTTTGTCCACACCCTGCTCAAAGATTTTTATCTCCTGCTGCTCAGCATTAAAACCCTTGATCACCCGTACACCATTTAAGGTTTCGGTGAGCCGTCCGGTGACCTCCGCGTTTATTTTTCCGCGCTCTCTGAAAATCGGTCTGATGTAGGCGAATGCTTTCAGTGTTACAAAACCAAAGATTGACATGGGTAACAATATAAAAAGCGTCATCAGCGGACTGATACTGATCAGAACTCCAATGGAGATCACGGAGGTGAGAATTCCCCCAACCAATTGGACTAGCCCAGTACCCACCAGGTTGCGCACCCCCTCGACATCCGTCATCACCCTCGATACGAGGGCCCCTGCTTTTTGATTGTCGAAAAACCGTGTAGGCAATTGCAGCAGGTGCTTTTGGACTTTAGACCTCAATACTGAGATCAGATGTTGTGCTTCGACACTGAGAAGTTTCGTCAGCAGAAATGAAGTGACTGCCTGAATGAGGATGGCAACCGTTACCCAAATAAGGATTTGAGGAAGGATGCTCAGGTCTTTCTTTACAAGGACATCATCAACAAACGGCTTCGTAGCTGCCGGTGGCACCAGACCTGCAACCCGGCTAATGATGATGAGAACCAAACCTATGAATAGAAGATTTTTTCGTGGCCAGATGATGGTTTTGAAGACATAAGGGAGGGTAACTTTCGATTTTGGTTTTGCCATTTGAACGGTTTTGTAGGAGAAGACGTAAAGAGCAAAAATTTAGTTTAGCTTCTAAAGCCCGAAAGTTAGTTAGGCGCAATCTAACGTCAACGAGGAAATTTCAACATATTAAACACGATTCAAATGCATGGGATTGCTAACGGCTTCGGCGCGGCGGAATAAGCGGATAGATAGGACGGAATGAAGCATCTATGATAGAGAGCGCCGATAAAGAATTGTAAAAATGCCGGATCTAATCCCAGACGAAACGTTCGTCGTAATCAATTTTATAGAACCTGTATTTGCATCAGCGACCTCGGCGCTGTGCTTCGCCGAAGGCATCGTAGGCGGGTGCATTTGCCTCAGCGTCCCCAGCGGTAAAAAAAACTTTGGAGTTGCACGGCGTATCCGACAGCGTACCCAGAACAAAGATTGCTTTTAACCGCAGGGTACGCAGAGGGAATTCACGCAAAGTACGCGGAGGAATGCATTTAGGAATTTTTCGACGATTCTAAGAATAGTCAGCAAAAAGAATCATGATCCAAACGCAGCGACCTCAGCGCTGTGCCTCGCCGAAGGCATCGTAGGCGGGTGCATTTGCCTCAGCGT
>CAMLER010000143.1 GCA_946478915.1 uncultured Chryseolinea sp. | reverse complement strand
TTGTATTTCTTAATATACTTTCCGATAAGGCGATACGCAATGCTCGCCCGGATTTCGATCCCATTTCTGATGAAGAGATTGAAGAATTAATGCATTTGGGACGTAATACGACGGCGCAGGCTTTATAAGTTCCTGGGAGTCATCCGGATTTCAATTTCTGATGGTTAGTCAACATCCGGCCGCGCTGGCTGTTAATGCTTAACAATGTCTAAACTTCCACAAAAAGAGATCTGGACAATCGGGCACTCCACTCACTCGATCGAGGTTTTTATCGACATGCTCCGATCTTTTGAAATTGAGAGTCTTATTGACATCCGCATGTTTCCAGGCTCTAGACGATATCCGCATTTTAATAAGGAACTGTTTGAGACGTCATTAAACAAGTCGGGGATCAGTTATTATCACCTCGGAGAACTGGGTGGGAGGAGGAAAGCCAAACCGGATTCGAAAAATACCGGTTGGCGTCTTGCTGCTTTCAAGGGGTATGCTGACTACATGGAAACGGATGCTTTCCATCGTGGAATAGAAGTACTCAAAGATATCGCATCAAAGCAACGAACGGCCTATATGTGTTCGGAGGCTGTGTGGTGGAGTTGTCATCGGGCACTTGTTTCTGATTATCTCAAAGTACAAGGTTGGACAGTGATGCATATCATGGCTGCGGGGAAGGCCCAGGAACACCCATTCACCTCGCCTGCCAGGAATATTTCGGGCAAGTTGTCGTATGAAGCGTAAAATATTCCGGCGTAAACAATCCCATTGAAGTAACTCACTTTCGTGGAATCTTTCATCCAACGCATCAACTATCCTTAGCACGATTCATAAATATTGTGTTTATTCACATACATCCTAACCATACCTCTCATGCAAAAAAGCCTTGGCTATCCACTTTTGCTGTTATTGGTAACGACTTTGTTACCTCTCTCGTCCTGTAAGAAAACCGATGAATCATTTTCAGGCAAAATTGAAGTACCCGATGGATTTGTGGTAGAAGTCGCGGCCGGACCTGACCTTGTTGACTTTCCGATGTTTGCCGTTCCCGACGAAACAGGACGCCTTTTTGTGTTCGAATCAATAGGCAATGTTTACAATAAAACGGAAGACGCAATCAATAATCCGCAGTTCAGAATTAATCTGTTGCAGGATTTAAACGGTGATGGTGTCTATGACAAGAGTACAATCTTTGCTGACAAGGTGGGTTTTCCGCAGGGTGGAGTATTTATCAACGGAAGTCTTTACGCATCCTCCGCTCCCGATCTTTTGAAGTTTACTGACACTGATGGTGATGGGGTGGCGAACGAGCGCGAAGTAATTCTTTCGGGATGGGTATTGAACGTTAATGCGAATAGCCTTATCGGTCCATTCATGGCTCCTGATGGGTGGCTGTATTTAACGAGCGCTATCGAGGGATTTGACATCACAACAAAAGAGGGTGATCAATTAAAAGGCGAGACTGCGCGGGTCTGGCGCGTCCGTCCGAACGGTTCAGATCTTCATTGGATTTCCGCTGGGGGCATGAACAATCCGGTGGGCCTCACATTCACTGCCGCATCGGAAGTGTTGGGAACTCAAACTTATTTTACTGATCCAAAGGCCGGTCAGCGCGATGCTCTAATGCATTGGACAGAGGGCGGCGTTTACCCGAAGCCAAATAATAACATTACTCGTGACGGTCTGCCACTAACGGGGGACCTTATGCCGGTTGTTACAAAGTATTCGAGAGTAGCTCCTTCAGGCATTACGCGTTATCGAAGTACTGAGTTGGGTCAAGAATATCACAATAATCTTTTCAGTGCTCAATTCAATACGCATCGCGTGCTACGGCACAAACTTATTCGCGAAGGAGCATCCTTTCGCACTGAAGATGAAGTTTTCTTTTCCTCTTCTAACGAGGATTTTCATCCTACCGATGTAGTTGGAGATGGCGATGGTAGCCTGCTCGTTGTGGAGACAGGCGGATGGTTCATTAAAGGTTGTCCGCTTTCCCAGGTGTCAAAACCTGAATTACAAGGATCAATTTATCGGATTAGAAAGAAAAGTGCGGAGAAGGCACAAGATTCATTTGGAAACGCCATTGATTGGAAGACGCTCGATGTCGCTGCCCTATCAAAATATCTCGAAGATTCGCGACCCTTTGTTGCAGATAAGGCCGTGAACAATCTTGTTGATCGGGCCCAGGAGTCGATTGGCGCCTTGACAACTATACTGGAAACATCGGGCAATACCAATGCTCGCACACGTGCTGTATTCGGACTTTACAGGATAAGTACTGATGAATCCATAGCCGCAGCGCGAAAAGGCTTAAGCGATAAGGATCTCGAAGTGCGCATAGCCACAGCGAGAGTACTTGGACTCGCCAAAGACAATGCGTCTCTTCCGCAACTGACACAAATGATTCAAAGTGATGAGCCGGCAGCGAGACGGCAGGCAGCCACCGCGTTAGGCCAGATTGCAGCGGGAAATTCAGTCACTGCCTTGCTCAATGCCGCTGATAAGGTGAAAGATCGATTTATAGAACATTCCATCATATATGCATTGATCTCTATCAACAAACCAGAGGAGGTTAGAAAAGGACTGAACAGCAGTTCTACAGAAGTGACGAAAGCAGCGCTGATAGCGCTTGATCAAATGAAGGATGGCTACTTAAAGCCTGAGCAGGTGATACCGTTCCTTACAGGTAATGACAGCACAATGGAAAGTACAGCACGCTGGGTAGTCAGTCATCATCCGGAGTGGGCTCCCAATATGATTGCCTATCTTCAACGACAATTAAGTAAATCAAATCTTAATGACCGCGAACAAAAACAATTGAAAGATATTTTGGTATCCTATTGCGGCGAATCTGCTATGCAACAATTTATGGTTACCCAAATGGCAAGCACCACAACAGAAAAAAAACTGTTTCTTCTGGATGCTATGAGCGCTTGTAATATAAAGGAAGTACCCTCTTCATGGATAGCCCGATTCGATGAGGAATTGAATTCCAATGTTCTGGAGAGCGTAAAACTTAACATCTTGAAATTTATCCGACTACATGGTGTCACTTCGCTGAACAAAACCCTGCAGAATGTTGCAGCAAAATCAGATAACGGTCCATTATTGCGTGTTAGTGCCATTGGTACTTCAATCAATGATAGTACCCAGCTTTCAAAAAATCATTTTGATTATTTGTATGGACTTCTGCAACCTGGTAATGAAGCCAGCGTGCGCCAGCAAGTAGCCAGTGTTCTTGGCCAAGCCCGCTTATCCAATGAGCAACTGTTAGTGCTTGCCAATGACTTTCTGGGGAAGGCGGATGCATTCATTCTTCCTAGAATTATGCCCGTATTCAAGGGTGCCTCGGACATAAGAATTGGAAGATCATTGGCTGCCGCTTTGGAAAATTCGCCGAGCCTTGACAATATCAGCGAAACTAACCTGGAAGAAATGTTCGCACGTTATCCGTCGGAGATCAATGCTACAAAAGAGCAACTATTAGCCAAATTAAAGCAAGCGCGCTCAGAACGATTGGCGCGTATCCAAACCGTTGAAAGTAACATCAAGAACGGTGACATCGAACGTGGTCGGATGCTGTTTTTTGGCAAAGCCATTTGCAATACCTGCCACGCGATTGGAAGTGAGGGCAGTAACTTCGGTCCTGACCTGACATCGATCCAGCGCGATCGATCAGTGCACGACCTGGTCGAAGCTATTATTTATCCAAGTGTCACATTTGTGAGAGAATATGAAACCTACCAAGTCAAAACGAAGGATAAGACTTACACTGGAATTATCCAGGAGCAGAGCGGTGAAACTATAAGACTGGGACTTTCTGCCCTGGAGTCTGTCCAAATTCAAATCAAGGATATCACGTCGATGGAAATTCAAGAGGTATCGATGATGCCATTGGGTTTGGATAAATTGCTCAATGAACAAGAGCTTGCGGACCTGATGGCGTTTCTCATAGGTCAGGATCAGGACCCAGAGACAGATTCAGAGTTATTGAGATAGTATCGAAGAAAAATATTTCAAATAATATTCACATGAAGCGGCGAACATTTGTACAGAACGGAATCGTTGCAGCGACTTCATTTTCTTTTTCTGCCCTGGCCGGTGAGAGAAAAAGCGAGGGAACTGCCAATGTTTTTAAGACTAAATTTTCACCTGAGTTTGGAATTTTTGGAGACGTCGCAGGCAGCAATCTGTCGGACCAAATAAAATGGGGTTATGATCAGGGGTTTCGTGCGTGGGAAAATACCGGGCTCAAGTCCAAATCTGTTGAAGAACAGGAAGAAATTAGTAAAACCGTACAGGAGCTAGGAATGGAGTTTGGACAATTCGTCGGTACGTTGACCTTTAGAGATGTGACCTTTGCGGGTAGAGATACCAGTCTGAGAGAGGGTGTATTAAAAGATGTTCGAGCATCGGTCGATATTGCCAAACGGATGAACACAAAATTTATCCACAATGTGTTGGGAATGGCGGATCCGAAATTGCCATGGGACTTTCAGATGGCAAACGCTATCGATTTGCTGAAGCGCATCGCGGAAATCTATGAGCCACACGGACTAATCATGGTGATGGAGTCAATGAACCACAAGATTGATCATCCGGGAATGTTTTTACATACCATACCGCAGGCATATGCTTTGGCAAAGGCAGTAGGAAGTCCAAGTGTGAAAGTGCTTTTCGATTTTTATCATGTTCAAATTCAGGAAGGCAATGTATTGCCGACGCTCGACTATGCATGGGATGAAATTGCCTACATCCAGGTAGGGGATACGCCGGGCAGAAATGAACCCACCACTGGAGAGATCAATTATCCGAAGGTAATGCAATATTTATATGACAAAGGTTATCGGGGGTTCGTGGGGATGGAACATGGAACCAGCAAACCAGGAAAAGAAGGTGAGTTGGCTACCCTCGCAGCTTATCGCGCGATAGATGCGAAGTGAATCTTGTGGCATTTGGCTAAATGTGATTAATAGTTGTTTTGTGAATGCTTCCGTGCGAGCATAGCCATACAGTGATATTGGTTCGGTCACTATGAAGCGGAGGAACAATTGGGTTATGACGCACGTTAGGCAGGTTGAAAGCTTCAGGTTTATTCAATGGTCGCTTTGTGACGCAACAATAATGACTGGATAGCCAATTTTTTCACACTTAAAGATGTACATACTGATTCTACTCAAAATACCTTTCGTAATCATTATGTTCTGAGGCTCCTCTTGGATCGATCATTTGTCCAGATCGGTCATTTTAATGTAGCATTTCGTCCACAACTACTCGATGAATTTACGTCAACGCAGCCTGAATTATCCGAATTGACACTCCTAAGTTGGTACGATTTTGTAAAGGGTTGATTAAAAAGAAGTGCTGGGCAGATTGAGCAGCAGTTCAAAACTGATTTGATGTTTATTACAAAATCATGAAACGATCCATTAAAATCGTGCTGGCTGTTATTGTGTTGTTGGTTGTCGTTCGCTTGATTCTGCCTTCCGTAGTTTTGCATTATGCGAATAAGACCCTCGCAACGATGGATGGCTATTACGGGCATATCAAGGACATAGACCTTGCCATTATTCGCGGTGCTTACAAAATTGACAGCATTTACCTCAATAAAAAAGATAGTGCAACTCAAAAAGAGTCACCCTTTTTCTCGGCATCTTCAATTGATCTATCTGTTGAATGGAAAGCGTTATTCCACGGATCAATCGTTGGTGAATTATATTTTGAAAAACCGGTGATCAAGTTTACAAAGGAAAAAGTCGAGCCGGAAGATCTTCGAAATGATTCAACGGATTTTAGAAAACTACTCGAGGACTTCATGCCTTTGGAAGTTAACCGATTTGAGATCATCGATGGCGAGATTCAATACCTTGACTCGATTTCCACCCCTAAGGTCGACATTGCAATGACCAACGTTTACCTTACCGCATTGAATCTTCGCAATAGCTATGACTCAGCAACACTGCTGCCGGCGAGGGTTATGGCGAACGCAAATGTATACGAGGGCGAATTCATATTCAATATGAAGATCAATCCGCTTGCTGAAGAGCCAACTTTTGACATGAATGCCGATTTAAAAAACACCAATCTGGTATTGTTAAATGATTTTTTTCAGGCTTATGCAAAAATTGATGTGAACAAGGGCTCATTCGGAATGTACACAGAAGTTGCATCGAAGGAAGGGAAGTTTACAGGTTATGTAAAGCCAATCATCAAGGATCTTGATGTAGTCGGGAAGGAAGACCGGGATGATAATTTGTTTCGAAAGATCTGGGAAGGTTTGGTTGGTGCTATCGGAGAGGTTTTTGAAAATCAGCCTAAGGATCAGGTTGCGACAAAGATTCCCTTCGAAGGCCGGCTTGACAATCCTGATACGAACCTGTGGATAACGATTGTTAACATTTTACAGAATGCTTTCATTCAAGCAATTCAACCATCAATAGACAATGAGATTTCTATTGGATCGGTCGATGCAAAAGAAGAAGAAAAGGAAACATTATTGGAAAAGGTTTTTGGCGGCGATGAAGAAAAGAAGGAAAAGAAAGAAGAAGAAAAGGAGGAGAAGAAACAAAAGAGAAAAGAAAGGAGAGAAGAACGAAAGGAACGTCGCGAGCAAAAAAAGGAGGAGCGTGAGAACGCTTAAATTAGAACCATTTGACGTACAGCTGGTATTGACAACACGCTAAGTGACAATTTTATAAAACTTACCAACATGGCAAATGAAACGACTAACACGGAAGCATCAAATCGCGTAGGCCTGCAAATAGTAGACATAGGAAAGCATTACAACGGTGTCGTTATTACCTACGATGAGCCATTAAGACTGAAAGATGTAACCGGCTAGATATTCTTTTAATAGTAGGCATGTTGGAAACATAAAACACAAAGATGATCGCTGGAGTCTTACGGATATTTCAGAACGGACTGACAAACGCAATCGTGGTGAAAATTCTTGAATGCTACCAATGAAGAGAGGGATCCATTACATCGGCACTTCTGGATGGCATTATAAACATTGGTCAGGCAGATTTTATCCAGCAGGTCTTAAACCGAAAGATCAGTTTCTTTATTATCAGTCGTTCTTTAATACTGTTGAAATCAATAATTCATTTTATCGCTTGCCGAGCCTGGAGACTTTTCGAAAATGGTGTGCTGAAACCTCTGAAAACTTTTTGTTTTCCGTAAAAGCTAGCCGTTTCATAACGCATATGAAAAAGCTTAAGGATCCAGAGCCAGCATTGGATTTATTGCTGTCTCGTGCCAGCGGTCTTGGCGAGAAACTTGGGCCTTTATTATTTCAACTCCCACCGGGCTGGAATATCAATCCTGATCGTTTCAATGCTTTCATCGATGCGCTTCCCGTCGATCAACGAAGTGTTATTGAATTTCGGAATTCATCATGGTATTCGGACAGCATTTATGAAATGCTTCGTAAACGTAACTGTGCTTTTTGCATTTACGAACTTGCAGGCCATCAATCGCCATTGGTGGTTACGGCCGATTTTGTTTACGTCCGACTTCATGGACCTGGCAATAAATATCAGGGAAGCTATAGCAACGAATCCTTGAGGGACTGGGCCTATATTATTTTACAATGGAAACAAGAAGGGAAAGACGTCTATGTTTATTTCGACAATGACCAGGATGCATTCGCCGCCTTCAACGCGATAACCTTGAAGGATATGGTGAATGGTTTGAGATGAATTCCTTATTCCCTATTGCTTATCCCTTTTACTCTCTATTTGTTAAAAACCCTCAACACAGTCGGATTATTCCCGACAGATTAGCACCTCCATCGACGACGTCAAGCCTAATTAGTCATCATCCGATTCATCCGGTGCCTGCTGTTTTTTCATCTTATCTGCCGCAGTACTATCAGAAGTCATGTTCGCCATTGTGACCTGCATCTTGTTTTTCCATCCGGAAATAACTTTATCATCTCCCTTCATCATCGCTTCGTAACCATCTTTTGCTACGGTAACCGGATCATCAAGCTTTCCTTCCTGTACAATTTTAGATTGCTCCATATCTGCCTTGTTAAAAAAATCTGTATCGGTAGCACCCGGAAGGAGAGCTGTGAGAGTCACATTCGTTTCCTTCACTTCGCTTCTCACCGCTTCGGTGAAGGATTGAACAAATGCTTTTGTTCCGTGATAGACACTTTGCCATGGACCCGGGATTTTACTCGCAATTGATGACAAGTTCATTATTCTCCCCTGATCATGAGCCAACATGTCTTTTAAAAATAGTTTGGTCAGAACAACCAGGCTCGAAATGTTCAGGTTAATAATATTGAGCTCGCGGCGCACGTCTGTATCTTTAAATTCGCCATACACACCCTGGCCTGCGTCGTTAATTAAAATGTCTACTCGCAGATTTTTCGTTTTAACCTGATTATATAAATCAAAAGCATTTTCAGGATTAAAAAGATCTTTAGCTATGGAAACAACGTCAACGGAAAAATTTTCTTTGATTTCGTTAGCAACTCGGATCAGGTCATTTTCATGACGCGCCACAATAATAAGATTATATCCATCTGCTGCGAGGAGCTTCACCAGTTCGTAACCGATTCCGCTTGTCCCACCCGTTACCAGTGCATAATTTTTTTGCTCTTTCATTTGTCTCATCTTTAAATTTTAAACGACTGCTTGGTCCTTTTGCACTTATACCTTATACCCCCTCTACTCATTAGAAACACCACTCACTCCCTATACCTCATTATCTCCTCCTGAGTCAGCGCTATTATCCTATCATCGTCCGATGTGGGATCACCCCGGCCATCCTGATTGCTCACCGCGATCAGGAGCTTTCCATCTGAACGCTCAGCGACATTTCTGAGTCTGCCATACCTCTTGTGCAGATAGCGCTCGACAGATTGTATTTTTGTCGGATCCGAAGAATCAAATATGGCTCTGTACAAAGCCTGTCCACGAAGTCCTGTAAACACAAAGGAGCCAGTCCATTCACCCTGAGTAACAAATATCCCTCCCGTTGGCGCCCAGGTCGCCGTATCTCCGCTGTGCTGCACGGGAGTTTCAAGTCCGGATTGTGTTTGGCTTCCTCTGATAAGCGGCCATCCATAGTTTGCTCCGGCTTTAATCATGTTAATTTCGTCATTACAACATCCTTGTTCTTCAGAAGGTCCATGCTCAGTCGACCAAAGTGCTCCGGTTTGGGGATTAAATGCTAAACCCTGAGGATTGCGATGACCTAACGAATAGATGTATGAATCTGGAAATGGATTATCGGATGGAATGCTGCCATCATCATTCATTCTTAGAATTTTTCCATTGAGTGAGCTCATGTCCTGTGCAAGCTCAGGCAGAAAGATTTCTCCGATTGCCAGATACAATTTTCCGTCAGGGCCGAATTCCAATGGACCGATATTGTGCACGTAGTTACCATCAACATTATCTAGAAGTACCTTGTCGAACACTGGAGTTTTGGTGGCTGCATCTTCGCGATACCGCACTAACTTGTTCACGAGCTTTAGTGGTGCTTTACTTTCTGCATAGGTATAGCCGATGTACACATAACCGTTTTGTGAAAAGTCAGGATGAAGGGTTATACCTAGAAGACCTGATTCCCCCACCTCCAATGCAACAGAATCCAATGCAAGCCATACTTTATTGTTACCGTTTTCAATTACACTTACTACGCCAGGACGTTGTGTAAAGAACAATCGGCCATCCGGAGCCTGAGCTAATTCCCAGGGTGTATCAAGATGATCAGCTACAATCTCCTCTCTAAACTTATCATGATCATCGTCATCATCTCCAAACCATTCCTCGCACGAAACGAGCATGATGCATAACGCAAAAACCGATACAGCGTATCCCCACTTCCTAACACGCCGCGCAAAGACTTGTATGGATTTTTTCATTGTCTCT